>JAFCBX010000075.1 GCA_017610505.1 Methanosarcinales archaeon
AACCAAGCAAAATCTTTAAATCACTTTCATTGTCTACAACAAAGCTCTCAACTCCCTTTTCAAACAACATATCAAGCTCTTTATTTTTCCATGCCTGTGCAAAGAACCATATTTTTTTCTTGTCTTTAACATGCTCTAATGAAGAAATAAAATGTATTGTAAAAAAAGAATCAGTATTTTTTTCTAAGATTTCAGCTACAATTGGATTTGTTTTTATACTGTATGAAACAATGTCTGAAATCTGCTTTATTTTATTGTACTGCTCAATCACACTTGATTTTGAAAGTATGAACTTTGCATTTGTCAGCATTTTATAATTCCCTCTTTGCATAATGTTTCCAAAGCATTTATCATTGCAATTGGAAATGTTATTGAGACATCGCCAATAACAGTTGCTGCATCTGCATCATCCTTTATTTTACCCCATGATTTTGCCTCTTTTGTTGTTGCGCCGCTCATGCTGCCAGAGGTATGGTGCGCAGTTGTCATATATACTGCATAATTCAGGCCGCCATTTAACAAGCATGAAAAAATTGCATGATGCTTTGAAACACCGCCGCCAAGGGAGATGATTCCCTTTCTTTCATCATGGCTTGTTGAAAACAATATGTTTGCAAAATCCTTTACAACATCAACAACAAAATCAGGATGCTTCTGCTGGAACATAAACAAATGAAAGCCAAATGCTCCGTCTGTTATTGCAGGGCAGAATATTGGCACATTGTTTTTTGCTGCCTGGTATAAAATCGAGTTTTCATCATTTAATGTTAGTCCTATCTCCTTTAATAGTTCTGAGACAGGCCATCTCTTCTTTTTCTCATAAAGCTTTTTTAAGATTGGTTGTATCATATCCTCAAACCTTGCATAGCTCTCATTTCTTATGAAAAGATTTCCAACACGATTAACCCCTTTTTCATAAAGCTCAACATCATCCATATTGAAATCACCGATTATGAATTTCTCGCCAGCAGATTTCATAAAGTCCTCTTCAAGGCCTCCAATGGTTGTAACAATAACATCTGTTATTCCAAGTTTTATCAGTTGTGCAAAAAAACCCCTTAGGCCAGAGGTAACCATGTTGGATGTAAAGGTAAAGAATATTTTCACCCCTTCTTTTTTCATCTTTATAATTATATTTGATGCCCTTGCAAGCTCTGATCCCTGAAACCCAACCATGCCTATTTGATTTGCAAGCGATTTAACGCTCATTCCCTTTTCCCATTTGAAATCATGCACATTTTCCATAATAAACACCTTTTATAGTTTAATTTGAATATAAATAAACCTAGTTAAAAGAAATAATTTATGAACCCATTTTTCTTACTGAACTCATGTGAAAAAGGAAAAAAGTGGCATATTTAAAACTTTCCATAAATTTGTGCAAAGCTTTAAATATCAAATATGTTTTTTTGGTTTTGGTGATAATTATGGCTATAATAGGATTTGACTTAAATAAAATAATGGTTGAAAGAACAGGCAATGTAGCTGGAGAGATAAAAATCAATAATAATGTTTCAATAAAGGAAATTGAGAAAATAGGTGTTCCTATTAAGAGAGAGAATCAGGAAGGTTTGAGATTTGGTTTTGAGTTTACATCAAACTATGAGCCAAAGCTAGGTAATGCTCTCATTAAGGGAAATGTTGTTGTTGTAGAGGACAAGAAAAAAGCAGAGGATATCTTAAAGCAGTGGAAAAAGGACAAAAAAGCAGAAAGTGATGTTATGACAGCTGTTTTAAATACAGTGCTTGAGAAATGCAATATAGAAGCATTGATTTTAAGCAGGGATGTTAATCTGCCTCCATCAATACCATTGCCAAAGGTAAAGCCTAAAAAGGCTTAGTTCTAAAACCAAAACATTTATTTATTAGGTTAACATAGTTTAAAAGGGGGAAAATGCCAGAAAAAGAGCTAAAACTAAAGGTAATAGAAGCTTTGCAGGATGATATTAATAAAAGCATTGTTAGAATAGATTCTACTTTTATGCAGGAAATAAATGTAAGGCCTGGAGATGCAGTTAAAATAATAGGTGAAAGAGAGACTGTTGCAATAGTTGAGCGTGCTTATCCAGGGGACATAGGTCTTAATATAGTAAGGATGGATGGTATCACAAGAAGAAATGCAAAGACCGGCATAGGCGAGGTTGTCAGTGCAAACAAGGTAGATATCAAAGAGGCAAAAAAGATTATTATAGCTCCTGCAAGCAAGGGCATTATGATAAATGCGCCACCTCAAATCTTTAAGCAAGGACTTTTGGGAAAGCCAGTTGTAAAAGGGGATATTGTATCATTAGGCGGGGCTAGAAAAAGAAGAGAATATGGCGACATGAATGAAATTTATGAGGCATTAAGCGAGAGCATGATGGGCTTTGGCCTTGGAAGCATGAAATTTATAGTAGCAGACTGCAATCCAAAGCAGGCTGTTATAATATCTGAATTAACAGATGTTGTATTTAATCCAGAGGCTATTGAAATAAAAGAAGAAAAAATTCTGGATATTACCTATGATGATATTGGCGGGCTTAAGGATGAAATAGATAAAGTAAGGGAAATGGTTGAGCTGCCACTAAAGCATCCGGAAATATTTGAAAGACTTGGAATAGAGCCACCAAAAGGTGTTTTACTGCACGGTCCTCCAGGAACAGGAAAAACCTTGCTGGCAAAGGCAGTTGCAAATGAAACTAATTCGCATTTCATTTTGATAAATGGCCCTGAAATAATGAGCAAATTCTATGGGGAGTCTGAAAGCAATTTAAGGAAGAAGTTTGAGGAAGCTGAAAAAAATTCTCCATCAATTATATTTATAGATGAAATAGATGCAATTGCCCCAAAAAGAGAAGAGGTTCGCGGCGAAGTTGAGAGAAGGGTTGTTGCCCAACTATTAGCCTTAATGGACGGACTAAATGCAAGGGGCAAGGTTGTTGTTATTGCTGCAACAAACATTCCAAATTCAATTGATATGGCCCTAAGGAGGCCAGGAAGGTTTGACAGGGAGATAGAAATAGGAATTCCTGGCAAGCAGGGCCGCCTTGATGTTCTGAAGATTCATACAAGAAACATGCCATTGGCAAAAAATGTTAATTTAAAAGAAATTGCTGACAAAACCTACGGCTTTGTTGGGGCAGACCTGGCAGCGCTTACAAAAGAGGCTGCAATGATAGTCTTAAGGAGAATATTGCCTGACTTAAAACTAAAGGAGAAAAACATTATTCCAAAAGAGGTTTTGGAAAAACTAAAGATTACAAAAAAAGACTTTGCAAGGGCATTGAGCATTGTGAGGCCATCTGCTTTAAGAGAGGTTTTAGTTGAGGTTCCTGATGTTAAATGGACAGATATTGGCGGTCTTGAAGATGTAAAGCAGGAGCTTAAAGAAGCTGTTGAGTGGCCACTGAAAAATCCTGAGTCCTTTAAAAATTTAGGTGTCAAGCCACCAAAGGGAATATTGATTTACGGAGCACCTGGAACAGGAAAAACATTATTGGCAAAGGCAGTTGCAAATGAGTCTGATGCAAACTTTATTTTGGTTAAGGGCCCTGAAATGCTGAGCAAGTGGGTTGGCGAGAGCGAGAAGGCAGTAAGAGCTGTTTTCAAAAAGGCAAGGCAGACTGCTCCAACAATAATATTTTTTGATGAGATTGATTCAATAGCTCCAAGGCGCGGGATAAGCTCTGATAGCCATGTTACTGAAAGGGTTGTAAACCAGATCCTAACTGAAATGGATGGCCTGGAGAATCTGCAGGATGTTGTTGTGATAGCTGCAACAAACAGGCCAGACATGCTTGATAATGCGCTTTTGAGGCCCGGAAGGTTTGACAGGATTATATTATGC
>JAFCBX010000076.1 GCA_017610505.1 Methanosarcinales archaeon
AACCCAAGCTCTTTGGCTTTTTTCTTAGCAGATTTAACATTCTTTTTTGTCATAATGTCTATATTTGGATTGTCTGCCCCAACAAAAACCATTACAGCATCCTTAACCTTTTTACTGACAACCTTCATAGCTTCTATTGCGGTTATAGCATCAAACCACGAGAAAATGCTGCTTGGCCACAAAATAATTCTCTTGTTTTTTTGGACAACCTTTCCTTTTATGATGTTTTCTTTTATCTTCGGAATTTCAACAGGTGCTGCAACAGGCACAATATCAATCAATCTTTTATTATATGTATGGGGGTTTATTCTTCCTAACAGGTTAAGCATGCCCATATAGAAGTGCTTTTGTCTTTTGTCTTTCGCTTGCACAAAAGAAAAAATCACCTTTTAACAATGAAATTATAGTTGGTACAACACCATCACTAATGAAAAAATCCTTTTTGTTTTTTATTTGGTCTGCGGCTGCCTCGATTGAGATTGGAATTGTAAGATTAACTATTGTTGGTATATTTTCTAGTTTATCAAAATAACTTGAGACAGCGTGAGATTCCTGGATTAAAGCAACATCAAACCTCTTTGATATATCTTTAAGATCCTTTTCATCCCATTTTATAAACTTAATTTCATTTTTTGTGTAATCTTCTGAATGGCCCCGCTCAGCTATAGTTACCTTATGGCCACGCCTACTTAGGGCTTTTGCTATCTCCCAGTTCCTGATGCTTGGTCCAGAAGAGCCATACTCAGGAAATATTTGCTCATATGAAAATATTATTACCCTGCTCATTATACTTTTATTACCCCCAATCTAATTAATATACTTAATTTTAAAAATCTTTGCTTTTAAGTAGTATCTTACATTAAAGAGTGTATGGCTTGGAAAAATTAGTAAATCTAAAAAAATAAGTTTTAATCTTAGGTTTATTATATCTTCTAGCAAATAAGTTAAGCTTTTATACATATCTGTAAACAGCCTTAGGAAAAATTTCCATAGATTATTAGGTTGGTTATAACTGAATAAAGTCCAGTTCCATGAACTCTTTAAAACAGAGGTTATTGAATCACTTTTTAAATGGCTTGCTTTTGCTTTTGGCTCATAAATTAGCTTGTGACCTTGATGTTTTAATCTTTTTGACATATCAACATCCTCATAGTTTGTTCTGTATTTTATGTTGTATAAACCAATCTTTTTCACTACACTTTTTCTAAATACACAATTACTACCAAATAAAAATTTAGGGTTAATTATCTTTTTCTCACCCCAATTCTGTTTCATATGAATTAGTCTCCACAAATCAGCTGTTCTCTTTTTATAATATTCTTCTAAATTACCGCATGCACCAGATATCTCCTTGCTTGTAAACTCTTTCATTAGGTTTTCCAGCCATTTTTTATCTAAAATAACATCCGAATCAATTGATGCAACAAACTCATTCTTTGCTTTTAAAATTCCCTTATTTCTTGAGAAAGCTAAGCCTTCATTTTTTTTATTTGTGAGAATTTTAACACCATATTTTGATGCTTTTTCAATAGTCTTGTCAGTACAGCCATCATCAATAATCAATATTTCCTCAATAGGGTATGTTTGCCTTAAAACAGATTTAATGCATTTTTCTATATGTTTCTCTTCATTAAAACAAGGGAGATACACTGAAACCTTTTTCATAGTCTTTTTCCTTTTGGTTTTAGAATAAATGCCAAATTCTTCAATAAAAATTTGCTAAAAGCTGGAAGTGATTGTATTTTTCCATGTATTGATAAGTTTGTTCCTAAATTATCACAGGATTTATAACAGTTAATTTTTGAGAAATATGGGTCGGATTTTTTACATTTGGACTTTTCCCTGAACAACCTCTGTTTTTTTGAGTACCATGCTTTCTTAAAGCTTTGTTTGTAAACGTTTCCTATCGGCATAAGATGGGACTTTAAACAGGAGAGAATATCCCCATTAGCCATTATTCTCGCAAATGTCCATCCAGCATAACAAGGAATTGTGTCAACAATATTTGAGTCATACTTACCTTCTTTAGAATTTTCATTAGAGACCCTTCTTAAGAACTGGTCAAGGGAATTAACCCTTAATTTGGTGCCCAAGTCAGCATTTTTTTTATTAAGATATTCCCTAACCTTGCTTATTTCTTTAATTAATTCATATCTTTGCTCTTCGTTTAAAAGTAAAATTTCTGTTCTTCCTTCTACTGGGTCCATCATTGTAAAGTCAACAGAATCAGCTTTTACTAAAAATGCAAAATCTATCATTTCTTTTATTTCATGAAAATTCATATTAAATATAACATTATATATGTTAATAATTGGTTTTGTTTTACCTTTTTTGTCTTTGAGATTAGCTGTATAAATTAACATATCCCTCATTTTATAGAAATCTTCATCTGTCTTATTTGGATGTGTTTTCACATATGTTTTGGCTGTTCCTGCCCACATGCTTATATTCATGTGATCAACACCCAAATCAACAAGCCTATTTGTTCTTCCCTTATTAATTAAGGTAAAGTTAGTGCTCATATCACAACCAATGCCTTTGCTCTTTATATATTCTATAATGTCCATTATCCTTGGGTGCATAAACGGCTCTCCACCCCCAGTAAGATAAATCTCCCTGACACACATTTCATCTAACTCATCAATAAGTTTTTTGACTAATTCAAATGGAAGCTTTTTTTTCTTTGTTTCTGGATCCATTGCTTTATCTCCTAACAAGGGAGAATTACACCAACACCCAATACAGTTATTATTACATTCGTTAGTAAGGTCCATTTGCACGCTCAGTGGGCCAGTAAATGCCTCTGAACCATTAAGAATGCCCATAACCATTTTTATTTCACTTATTTTCCACTTTAATTTCATGTTCAATCACTTCTAATTTCAAACAGTATTTTTTTCTGAAAAAATAACAATTTTTTTATCTTTCTATGAAGCTTAAGATTCATTCCTAAATTATCACAACCTTTGTAACATTCTATTTTTTTAAAATAAGGGTCTGACTTTTTCATATTCTTAGCTTTTTTTCTGAATTCATTATACTTTTTTGAAAACCATATACTCCTAAAAGAGTTTTTATATAGGTTGCCTAAGGGGAATAAATGTGCTTTACAGCATGGGATAACATCGCCATTTGTTAAAATCCTTGCATAAATCCACCCAACATAACAAGGCATGGAATCAATAATATCATTATCATAACTTTCTTCAGGAGATTCATTTGAAATCCTACGGAAGAATGATCCAAAACCTAAGATGCTTAAATATTTAATTCCTACTTCTCCCATCTTATTTACAGGGCATATTTCAAAAAATTCACAAGATTTACAATGATGAGGCTTAAATTGAAAAATATATAAGTTTTTATCCTCCCTAATTGTTGGGTTATCCTCTCTTGGAGGCCAAGTTGTCTTATGTGCTGGACAAGTTAAAACACGGCATATGCATTTTTTATTATCTTTATCTTCCTCCCACACTTTAAGTGTAAATCGTGAAGGTATTTTCATAAAGCGTCCAGGGAACTCCTTAACTTCCTTGTTAAGTTTGCCATCTTGGAATTTTTTGTTAGTTAAAAAAGATTTAGTATCATAAGCATAACAGTCATTTCTCCTTAATAAGGACTTAAATTGTTTAAATAGGAGTAGCTTATCACTTTCAGATAACATTAAAAAATTTGTTTTTCCTTGAATTATATCAATAACCTGAAACTCAATATAATCAACTAATGTATCCAGGGCAAAGTCAAGCATATTCTCTATTTTATTATAATTAAACTTAGAGATAACATTATAAATTTTTACATGCGGCAGATTATTTTCTTTTTTTATTGAGTGCAGGAATTTTAGATTCTTCCTTATGTTTTCAAAAGTTTTTTTTGTCTGGTTTGGATGGGTCTTGACATAGGTTTCAGCATCACCTGCCCAGAGGCTGATAGTA
>JAFCBX010000077.1 GCA_017610505.1 Methanosarcinales archaeon
AAGGGAGAGGATAGAACTTATAATGATATTCAAGTAATATAGTCAAAGAAATATCTTGACCCTAAAGAAACTTATTGGTTTGCGATTAAGCAACGAACATTGAAACGAAGACATTATTTTTATTTTATGTTTATTTGTGAAGATGATGATAGAATACTAATAATTCCTTCACTTTCATTAAAAAACATGCTTGATAAAACTAAATTAGATATTAAAGAAAATAAGGAATTTGGTAGATGGCATTTTATTGTAGATAAAAAAGATGATAAATATATCCTAAGAACTAAAAAAGGAGAGGAAGGAATAGATATAACAGAATATCTTAATAGTTTTGATAGATTAAAATAAATAACTCCCTCATCTTAACACCTTATCTATCTCCCGAAAACTTAACACTCTCAGAATAGGATAACTTTATATATCAATGCCATTTCTAAATATTTATGGCAAGATTTGAACATTCAAGAGAAAGAAAAAACAAAAGAGATTCTAGAGATAGTTCTTCAAAGAGAGATAATAGGGATGGGAGGAGTTTTGAAGACTTTCATAAAGGTAAGCGAGATTCTGGTAGGGGGTCTAACAATTACAGTAGAAATAGGCGTGATGGTTACAGTAGAAATAGGCGTGATGTTAAGATGACTAAGGTTATTTGTTCTTTGTGTGGAAAAGAATGTGAGGTCCCTTTCAAACCAACTTCAAGCAAGCCTGTCTATTGTGATGAATGTTTTGCAAAAATAAACAAAGGTAATTCTAACAAGATTTCTAACAAAGATTTTGACATAATTAATTGAATATCTTCCGAAGTTCATAAAAATTTAATGATTTTTTTTGGTAAAGCAATATAAATATGTACTTCTTATAGTTGTTAGGTGAGTTTATTGCTGACAAAGAAAGAGTTATTGATTTTAACGCATTTAAGAGCAGATTCAAGGAAAAGCCTTGCAATGATAAGCCGCGAGACAGGCATTCCAATATCAACAATATTTGACAAGGTAAACAAGCTTGGAAAAACAGGCATTCCAATATCAACAATATTTGACAAGGTAAACAAGCTTGGAAAAAATACAATATCAAAATACTCTCCTCTGCTTGACTTTCAGAAGCTTGGTTTCGGATTAAGAGTTAATTTTGTATTAAAAGCAAATGATAAAAAAAAGCAAGAGCTTAAAAATTTCTTATTAACAAATAAAAATGTAAATTGTATATTAAGACTTAATAATGAATTTGATTTCTTTGTTGAAACAGTATTTAGGGATATGAAAGGGCTTGAAGAATTTTCTGAGAGCCTTGAAAAATTTAAGATAAAAAAGAAAAAAGAGTTCTTTGTTATCGAAGACCTAAAGAGAGAGGATTTTTTTACCAGGCCAGAGCATATAAAGTTATTAGATTAAATTATTCTTCCATTTCATCAATAACTTCATCTATGATTTTCTGCATTGGCTTTACTTTCTCTAAAGTCCCTTCTTTTCCGCAGAAAGGGCATGTCTTTGGTATTATATCCTTCTTTGGACTGAACTTATAGTTGCATTCTTTACAGCGTAGACGAATTAAATCCTTCTTTTCTTTTGATTTGGCTTGCTTCTTACTTTTTCAGCGCCCTTTCCTTTATTTCTAAGTCCTCTTGAACGCCTTCCTGCAGAAGTCAATCCTCTGAATGCCCGGCCAGTATGTTTCTTCTCACTTATCCAGCTTATCCTTTTATCAGCCATTATTGAAGGATGTAATTTATCCACTAAAATCACTTCATACCAGAAATGTTTGCCGTCTTTCCCAACATAATAAGAATTTAAGACTTCGCAGTTCTTGTATTTTTTGTTTACTCTCTCTTCAGCTATCTGCTGATAGTTTTTTGAAAGAACTTTTCTTTGTGTGCTGTGCTTTGGCCTTCTTCCTTTTTTTATATCGGGCCTTTGCCTTCCACCACGAATAAGCCTTTGCCTTACAACAACATATCCCTGCTTTGCCTTATAACCCAAAGAACGAGCAGCATCAATTCTTGTTGGCCTTTCAATCCTTATTGTTACTGGCTCTTTTCTCCACTCAATAAGCCTTTTTGACCAGATTCCCTTTAAATTCTTTTTTGGGCTTTTCCAAAGCCTTCTCACATATTTGTATAAACTCATTTTTAGCCTCCATTATTTTGTTTTAGTTCAGGCAAGCAACTGCCCACATCCATTTTAGAACAGGAGTTTTAGTTTGTTTAAAAAGTTTTCTCTTAACTGTTTTTAGAAAACTATAAATAATAGTCAAATAAGTATTATGATGGGTGGTATATATGGATGAAACCAATCAAACAGATAAATCCAATATGATCGAAGTTCTAGAAAGCATTCCTGAGCAAATAGCAGAGGCTGTAAAGCTTGCAAAGGATGTTAAGGTAACAGAGCCAATAAAGAGGATTATGGTTGCTGGAATGGGAGGCAGCGCTGTATCAGGAGATATTTTAAAGGCATATCTTAAAGATAAGATTGATGTAACAGTCAACAAAGATTATTTTCTGCCTGAATTAGTTGGAAAAGAAACTCTCTTATTTATTGTATCCTACTCAGGAAACACAGAGGAAACAGTCTCTGCCTATAGAACGGCACAGAGAAAAAATATAAATATGGTTATTATAACAACAGGAGGAAAATTAGAAGAACTTTCAAAAATAAGCAAAATACCATGTATTATTATTCCAAAGGGATTCCAGCCAAGGGCAGGCCTTGCTTACTTATTCTTCCCTATGTTAACTGTTCTGTATAACTCACACTTTATTGATAACCCTATAGATGATATAAAAAATACAGTTAAGGCATTGAAAAACCCTAAATTCAAGGAAAGAGCACAGGATCTTGCTGAAAAGCTTGTTGAAAAAGTACCGTTAATATATGCCTCAGAAAAAATGGGTGTTGTTGCATACAGGTGGAAAACTCAGTTTAATGAAAATGCAAAGATTCATGCATTTCATCATGTATTTCCTGAATTAGACCATAATGAGCTTGTTGGATATGGCAATATAAAGGCAGGATATCATGTGATAATTATAAAGGATGATGATGATTATGTTAAGGTAAAGAAAAGAATGGATATAACAAAAAAATTAATCTCAGAGGCAGGAATAAATGTAACTGAGCTGGTTATCAAGGGAGAGTGTTTCCTGACAAAGCTGTTCTCAGCAATCTATCTTGGTGACCTGACATCTTATTACTTAGCATTAAAATATGGCACAGACCCAACACCTGTTGATGTAATTGAAGAGCTGAAAAAAGAGTTATGATTCTAATGATAAATAAAAATTATAATTCTATCAAAACAATATTTGTTGATTTAGACAATACGCTATATGAAAAAGAAAAGGGATTACTAACAGAAGTAAGCAGAAGAATTGACTTGTTTATATCAAACAGGTTTAAGGGTATGAAAAATATAGAAAAATACAGAAAAAATCTTTTTTATAAATATGGCACTACATTAAAAGGCCTAACTATAGAGGAAGATGTTGATCCAGAAGAATACTTTAAATTTGTAAATGATATTAACATAGAAGATTTTTTAGAAAGAGATGAGGAACTTATAAATGTTTTAGGCGGAATAGAGCAGGAAAAAATAATTTTTACTAATTCTCCAAGAGAATATGCATTAAATGTTCTTAAGGTGTTAGGGGTAGAGAAATTCTTTTCAAATATAGTTGATATACGCTATCTTGATTTTATTCCAAAACCAAATGAAGGGGCATTTAAGAAACTCTTTGAACAAGGAATTAAGCCTGAGGAATCAATGATATTAGATGATTATGAGCATAACCTTAAACCTGCAAAAGGGCTTGGAATGACTACGGTTTTAGTAGGAAACAATAAATCAAACAACCAACCTTACATTGATTATTGTATTAAAGATATAAAAGATATAAAAGAAATTAAAAAAATACTTTAGAAAATGAAAAAATATGTTATTGGGGTTGACCTCGGAGGAACTAACATACGTGCTGGTTTAGTTCTAAATAATAAAATAATTAAAAAAACAGAAGTAAAGACAGAGTCAAGCAAAGGAAAAAATACTGTTATAAAAAATCTTGTTAAAGCTGTAAATAATGTAATGACAAAAGATGTAAAAGGAATTGGAATTGGCTCTCCAGGGCCATTGAATTATAAAAAAGGTCTTATTATAACGACAAAAAATATTCCCCTTAAAAAAGTTAATCTAAAAAAAATATTAGAGAAAAAGTTTAATGTTCCTGTGTTTGTTGATAATGATTCTAACTGCTTTACTTTTGGAGAGGCTCTTTATGGAAGTGGAAAAAAACATAACTGTGTTATTGGACTAACCATTGGAACTGGTGTTGGCGGGGGAATTGTTATCAATAAAAAGATATTTCACGGCAGGATGAATGCTGGCGAACTAGGCCATACAAGCATAAATTTTAATGGAATAAAATGCAACTGCGGAAATATTGGCTGCCTTGAGGAATATGTTAGCGCAAGAGGAATTATGAGAATTGCAAAAGGCCTAAATGCAAAAACTCCCTTAGATGTTTATAATCTTGCATTAAAGGGAAACAAAAAAGCAACAAAAGTTTTTGAAAAAATGGGTTTTTATCTTGGTATTGCTGTTGTAAATTTTGTAAATATTTTTGATCCTGATGTTATAATTATTGGCGGTGGTATTTCAAATGCCTGGAAATTTTTCTCAAAAAGCATGAAAAAAACAGTCAAAGAAAGGGCTTATGTAAACAAAAATCCAAAGATTGTCAAGAGCAAATTAAAGAATGCTGCTATTCTGGGGTCTGCTTCACTCATGTATTTTTAGAAACTGGAGCATATAATTGTCCATTAAATTCAAAAGTTTGTCCTACTTTCAAAGCATTTAAAACCTTTTCATCTAAAGTTTCTTTTTGAGACGCACCATCGGGGCTTACCCCAACCAGATGAGTAAAATCATTGAGTCTTTTGAAGCCAGAAGCATTAGACTTCCTGTGGGGTTCTTCGATATGCCAAGCCATCATTGTTGGTTTTTTTTGTTCAAAACCTAAATAAATACCCATTGCTTTATTACTTCCATAAGTCTTTTTCACTTCCGCAAATACAAAGTCT
>JAFCBX010000009.1 GCA_017610505.1 Methanosarcinales archaeon
TTAAAATCACATAAATCAGAGAAAAAAAGACGCTCTGTTGGAAACCTTGGGCCTTGGAATCAGTCAGCTATGTGGAGGGTTGCACAGCCAGGGCAGATGGGTTACCATACAAGAACAGATTATAATAAGCTGATAATCAAAATTTCAGACAAGCCAGATGAGATAAATCCAAAATCCGGCTTTAAGCATTATGGCATTTTAAAAAACAGCTATATCCTGATTAAAGGCTCTATACAAGGGCCTGCAAAAAGGCTTATAAGACTGAATTATGCTGTAAGGCCTCATAAAAGAAAACACTCAGAAACATTTGAAATAGAGCATATTAATATTCAAAAATGAAATTATCAATATTAAATATATCAAAAGAAGAAATTGGGAAGCAGGAACTTCCTAGCCAGTTTAATGAAGATGTAAGGCCTGACCTTATAAAGAGGGCTGTTATCTCAATACAAGGCAATACAAGACAGGCCTATGGATCAGATCCAATGGCTGGAAAAAAATCTTCTGCAGAGCTTTCAAGAAGAAGGCATGTTTACAAAACATCATATGGCTATGGAATCTCAAGGGTTCCAAGAAAAATCATGAGCAGCAGAGGAACAAGAATGAACTGGGTCGGTGCCTTTGCACCTGGAACAGTTGGCGGAAGAAGAGCTCACCCACCAAAAGCTAGTAAAAATTGGACAAAGAAAATCAACAAAAAAGAAAGAAGAAAGGCAATAAGAAGCGCAATTGCTGCAACACTATCAAAAGAGCTTGTAAGCAAGAATCATATTATTCCTGATAATTACCCATTTATAATAGAAAATAAGTTTGAATCATTGAAGAAAACAAAAGAAGTAAAAGATGTTTTGAAAAAAATGGGCCTTGAAAAAGAGCTTGAAAGGGTAAGTGAAAAGACAATAAGAAGCGGAAAAGGGAAGAAAAGAGGAAGAAAATACAAAAGCAAAACAGGGCCATTAATCATAGTTTCAAAAGACTGTGCTTTATTGAAAGCAGCAAAAAACATAGCTGGAATTAATGTAAGGATTGTTAAATCACTTAATGCAAAATCATTAGCACCCTCAGCTAGCCCAGGTCGCTTAGCAATATGGACACAGGATGCAGTCAAGGAATTAGGAGATAAAAGATTATTCATGTAAAATGGAACCATACAAAGTTATCAAATATCCATTGTCAACAGAAAAATCTGTTAGGCTAATGGAATCAGAGAACAAGCTTATTTTTACTGTAAACAGGAGTGCAACAAAACAGGATGTAAAAAAAGCAATTGAAGAGATGTTCAAGGTAAAGGTAATAAAGGTAAATTTAGCAATAAATGGCAATGAAAAAAAGGCATATGTCAAATTAAGTGATGAGACACCAGCTATTGATATTGCAACACAACTAGGGTTGATGTAGAAATGCGGAGGGAAAAATAAAGATTAAGGGAAGAGTGGGACTTCAACGAAGTTGAATGTCGCACATGTTTTTCCGAGGTTTTTATTAAAAAGCTCATGGGTAAAAGGCTTATACAACAGGCAAGGGGAAAAGGAGGCCCAACATACAGGGCACCTAGCTTCAGGTATAAGGGAAAACCATCATACCTCCCACACAAAGAAAAATTAAATGCAAAAATTATTGATATAATAAGATGTGCCGGCCATTCAGCGCCATTAGTTGTCCTGGAATACAGCAATAATATTAGAAATCTTATGATTGCACCTGAGGGAATAAGAGTAGGAGATGTTGTTGAATGCGGTGAAAAAACAGCCCCAGAAAATGGCAATATGCTTTTGCTTAAAGATGTCCCTGAGGGAACATTAATTTATAATATAGAAGGCCAGCCAGGCGACGGTGGAAAGTTTGTAAGGTCATCCGGAGCATTTGCAAGAGTAATTGCAAAAATGAAAAACAAGATTGTTGTTCAGTTGCCTTCAAAAAAACAAAAAGAATTTCACCCAAACTGCAGGGCAACAATTGGCATGATTGCTGGAAGCGGAAGAAAGGAAAAACCATTTTTAAAGGCTGGAAAAAAATTTTATGCAATGAAAGCAAAAAACAAGTTATGGCCAAGCATATCTGGCACATCACAGAATGCTGTTGATCATCCATTTGGCGGCTCAAGCTCAAACCACAAAGGAAAACCAACAGTAGCGCCAAAAAATGCTCCTCCAGGAAGAAATGTTGGTGCATTACATCCAAGAAGGATGGGAAGGAAGAAGAAGTAAAATGGCAAAAAAAGAATTCACTTACAGGGGAAAAACTCTTGAAGAGTTAAATAGCATGAGCATCAATGATTTTGCAGGACTTGTTCCTGCAAGGCAAAGAAGGAGCCTTAAAAGGGAGAGAACAGACTCACAGAGAATATTTATGAGTAAGGTAATGAAAAGTAATAACATAAAAACAAAATGCAGGGATGTAATAATCATTCCACAGATGGTTGGAAAAAACATAAGAATCCATAATGGAAAAGATTTTATCCCAATATTAATACAGCCTGAGATGGTTGGTCATTATCTCGGGGAATTTGTACTAACAAGAAAAAGGGTAACACATCACGCACCTGGTGTTGGAGCTACAAGGTCAAGCGCAAGTCTTTCAGTAAGGTAAGAAAATGTCGCAATATAAATATTCAGCAATAATAAATGAGCATAGGGCAAGGGCTGTTGGATTATTGATGCCTATATCAACAAAGCAGGGCATTGAAATATGCAGCCTTATCAGGGGGAAGAACCTCCAGAAAGCAAGAGAAATATTAAATGAAGTTATTGACATGAAAAGGCCTATTCCATTCAAAAGATTTACAGAAGGTGCAGGCCACAAGCATGGGATAGGTCCTGGGAAATACCCTGTGAAAGCATGCAGGGAAATATTAAAATTAGTCAATCTTGTTGAGGCAAATGCACAGCACAAGGGTTTGGACACATCAAGCCTTTGGATAATACATATATGTGCCAAGAAAGGGCCTAAGTCATGGCATTACGGCAGACAAAGCAGGATAGCAATGAAGAGAACTCATGTTGAGATAGTTGTTGAAGAAAAGGAAATTAAAAAAGAAAAAAAGAAGGATGTTGTTAAGGAAAAACAATCAGAAGTAATCAAAAAGCAGGAAGAGAAAAAAGTTAAAGAAGTTAAGGAGAAACCAAAAGAAGAAAAATCTATTGCTCAAAAAACAGAAAAAGTTGAGAAAAAACCAGAAGTAAAAAAGCAGGATATTAAAACTGAACAATCACAAGAAATAAAAAAACCAGCAGAAGAAAAACCTGCTGAAGCTAAAGCAGAGAACAATATCGAAGAGAAAAAAGATGATGTTAAGAAAGAACAACCAAAAGAAAATGTTCCAACTGCTGCTGAGCTGGCAGAAAAAGCCAAATCCAAAAAGGTTCCTGCAACTAATGAACTAACAAAGAAAAAAGAAAGCAAAGTGGATAAAAAATGATTGAAAGACAGATTGTTGCACAAAAAAAGAAAGAATATCAGATCCAGGAAATGATTGCCAAGAATGTTAAAGGCTCTGGCTATAGCCATACAAAACTTCAAAGGACCCCCCTTGGAGAAAAGATAATAATCCATGCAGCAAGGCCAGGATTAATTGTAGGAAGAAAGGGCCAGAATATAACAAAACTTACAAAGAAGCTAAAAAGTGGTTTTGATCTGGAGAATCCTCAGATAGAAATTAATGAAATAGAAAACATAAACCTCAATGCACAGGTTGTTGCCGGGAAAATTGCAGAATCATTGGAAAGATTTGGAACTGCAAGGTTTAAGGGAATAATGCATAAAACAATGGAAGAGGTAATGAGTGCAGGAGCACTTGGAATAGAAATTGTTATATCAGGAAAAATACCCGGATCAAGGGCAAAATCATGGAGGGTTTACTCTGGTTACCTGAAAAAATGTGGCGATATTGCAATAACAGGAGTAGATAAATCAAAGGTTAAGGCTGTCATAAAAACAGGGGTTGTTGGTGTTAAGGTAAGCATTATGCCTCCTGACATAAAGCTGCCAGATAGAATACAGCTTTTGGAAGAAAAACAGGAAATCATAGAAGAAATTAAAGAAAAAGAACCTGTTGAAGAAGAAGAAAAGCCTAATGCAGGTGAAGAATTAAAGAATAAACAAGGAAAAGAAGATAAAAAAATTAAAGCAAAAAAAGAACCTAAAAAAATTGTGAAAAAAACAACCAAAAAAGAACCTAAAAAACAGGTAAAGAAAAAGGATTAAGATGGCACTTAAGATAAAAGAAATTGAATCAATGGGCAAAGAAGAACTAAAAGCAAAGCTTGAGGAGCTTAAAAAAGAGCTGATTAAGCATAATGCCCAGATTGCCACAGGAACAAATCCAAAGAGTCCTGGGCAGGTTAAGGTAATGAAAAAAACAATAGCAAGGATTTTAACAGTCTTAAAAACCAAAGGTGGTGAAAAAAAGCAATGAGTGAAATATGTCCAAAGTGTGGACTACCCAAGGAACTATGTGTTTGTGAAACAATAGCCAAAGAGAGCCAGATAATAAAGGTATATGTAATAAAGAAAAAATTTGGCAAAAAATATACAGTAATAGAAGGCATTGACAGCAAGGAAATTAATATGAAAGACCTTACAAAAAAGCTGAAAACAAAGTTTGCATGCGGAGGAACAGCAAAAGAAGGTAAGATTGAACTTCAGGGAGATCACAAACAAAGGGTTAAGGAAAATCTTGTTCAGATGGGTTTTTCACAAGAGACAATTGATGTAAGATAATGGAATTCAATAAGAAAAAGCTTGCAAGAAGCGAGTTAATAGGTCTAGATGTAAAAATTATTGAATCAGAAAATCGCTTTAATAGAGGCATAAAAGGCAAGATTATTGACGAGACAAAAAATATGTTTATAATTAAGACAAAAGAAACAAGAAAAAAAATAATCAAGGACCAGTGCGTTTTTGAATTTAAAGGAAAAAATATCCAAATCAATGGAAAATCGTTATCAACAAGGCCAGAAGAAAGAATCAAACAAAGGTGAATGTTCATGAATATTAAAACAAAAATACCAAAAGAACAAGCTGTAATTAAGAAACAAAAGCCAGTAAAGTCAAATCAGGAGTGTAATGACCCAAACTGCCCATTTCATGGCAGCCTAAAATTAAGGGGGAGAACATTTACTGAAAAGGTTGTTAGTTCAAAATCACGTAGAAGTGCAACTATTGAGATAAAAACACGGCATTACATACAAAAATATGAAAGATACGAAAAAAGAAAAACAAGATTACAAGTGCATAATCCGGACTGTATTAATGCAAAAGAGGGAGATATTGTTAAAGTGCAGGAATGCAGGCCAATAAGCAAAACAAAACATTTTGTAATAATTGAAAAGGTAAGATGAAGGCATTAAAAGCAAAAGTAACAAAGGGATTAACCCTGGGATCTGAAGTCCCAACCTGCGACAATTCAGGAGCTAAAATCATAAGGATATTTGGCGTGAAGAGATCCAAGACCGTAAAGGGAAAAATGCCCAGTGCAGGCGTTGGAGACCTTGTTATGGCATCTGTAAAAAAGGGAAATCCTGATATGGCAAAGCAGGTTGTGATGGCAGTCATTGTCAGGCAGAAAAAGGAATACAGGCGCATGGACGGAACAAGAATAAAGTTTGAGGATAATGCAGCCGTGGTTTTAAAGGATGATAAGGGAAATCCTAAGGGGACCATATTCAAAGGGGCCATAGCAAAAGAGGCCTGCGAGAGATGGCCAGGCATAGCAAAACTGGCAAGAGTTATTGTGTGATAATCATGAAAAAAGATTTTTCAAATAAATGGATAATGAGCAAGCAGCCAAGGAAGCAGCGCAAGTACAGTTATAATGCCCCCCTGCACATAAGAGGAAAATTCATGTCTGCCCACTTATCAAAAGAGTTAATGAAAAAGTACAACAGGAGAAGCATTAAGGTAAGGAAAGGAGATAAGGTAACTATACTGAGAGGCCAGTTCAGGAAAAAAACCAACAGGATAGAAAGAATTGACCTGAAGAAAACAAAAGTGTACATAGCTGGTATTGAAATAATAAAAAAAGATGGAACAAAGTTACTATATCCAATACATCCCTCAAATCTTGTTGTAACTGAGCTTAACCTTGATGACAAAAAAAGGATGGCAGTAGTAAACAAATTAAAAAAAGCTGATAAAATAATTAAAAATAAAGAAGAAAAAAAGTGATTCAAAATGGTTAAAAGACATTTAAAAAGATTAGTAGCACCAAAATCCTGGAAAATAAAGAGAAAAGGCATAACCTTTGTTACAAGGCCAAATCCAGGAATGCACAGCAAAAAAAACAGCACTTCAATAAATATTGTTTTAAGAGATATGTTAGGGTATACAAAAACAACAAGGGATATTAAGATGATTCTGGCTGATAAAGGGATTTTGGTTGATAAAATACAAATAAAGGATCATAGGTTTTCAGTTGGGGTAATGGACATTATAGAAATGCCTAAGATAAATAAGTGCTTCAGGATTTTATTGAATAAAAAAGGCAACCTTTATCCTGCTGAAATAAAAGGGGATGAAACAAAAATTAAGTTATGCAAAATTGTTGGAAAGACTGTTATCAAAAAAGGCAAGATTCAGCTTAACCTCAATGATGGTAAGAATATTATTATTGGCAAAAACAATTACAAGACAGGAGACACATTGGTTGTTGAGGTTCCTGAGCAGAAGATAAAAGAACACCTGAAATTTGAGAAAGGCTCGTTTGTTTATTTATCAGGAGGAAAACACAAAGGTGAATCCGGGATTGTTGATGAAATAAAAGACAGCATAATCAGAGTCAAGCCAGAATCCGGAGAAAGCTTTGAAACATCAAAAAAACTCGCCTTTGTTATAGGCAAGGATAAACCAATTATCACATTAAGCTAAAATGGTTTTAACAATGAACCCGTCAAGGAATATAAAAATAAGCAAGGTAACGCTTAACATAGGTGCTGGAAAAGACCAGACTAAGCTAGATAAAGGAATCAAACTCTTGAAAAGCATAACTAAGGTAAGCCCTGTTAAGACAGTTACATCAAAGAGGATTCCAGGGTGGGGCCTAAGGCCAGGGCTTCCTATTGGCTGCAAGGTAACTTTAAGAAGAAAAAATGCTATTGAGGTGCTTAAGAGACTAGTCCAGGCAAAAGACAATAATTTAAGGGAAAGCCAGTTTGACAATAATGGAAACATTGCATTTGGAATAGAAGAATATATTGATATTCCAGGTGTTAAATATGACCCTGAAATTGGCATTATTGGGTTAGAGGTTTGCGTAACCCTTGAAAGAAATGGCTTCAGGATAAAGAGAAGGAGAATTGCCAAAAAAAAGGTTCCAAAAAAGCATATGATAACAAAGCAAGAGGCAATTAATTTCATGAAAAAGGATTTTAATATAGAAATAGAGGGAGAATAAATGACTGTAAGCAATTATAAAAAAGTATTCAAGCAATTACAGGCCAAACCTGTAAAGCTAAAACGCTTCCTGAAGCACAGCTCTCCTAAAGAGAGAACCTGCGGAATAAGCAGGAAGCGCTGTGAAAGATGTGGAAGGCCAGGGGCCCACATAAGAAAGTATGGCCTTAACCTGTGCAGGCAATGCTTTAGAGAGATATCAACAAAAATAGGATTTAAAAAATATAGTTAAGGTGTAAAAATGTTAAATGACCCATTAGCAAATGCATTATCAAATATCTTAAATAAGGAAAATGCAAGAACAAAGGAATGCTTGATTAAGCCTTCATCAAAGATAATCAAAGAAGTGCTTAAGATAATGAAGAATAATTATTATATTGGGGGATTTAAAGAAATAGAGGATTCAAAAGGCAATATGTTAAGTGTTCAGCTGTTGAACAAGATAAACAAATGTGGGGTTATAAAGCCAAGATTTTCAGTAAAAAAAGAGGGCTATGAAAAATTTGAGAAAAGGTTTTTGCCTGCAAAGGACTTTGGAATTTTGATTGTATCAACACATCAGGGAATAATGACTAATGATGAGGCAAAGAAAAAACTCATTGGGGGGAAGCTTTTAGCATACTGTTATTAAAAATGAAATCAGATATTGTGCAGGAGATTAATATCCCGGAAGGGATTGAAATAAGCAAAGAAGCTCATTTAATTAAAGTAAAGGGGCCTAAGGGAGAAGTAAGCAAAAAGCTTGCAGGCCCAAAGATTGATATAACCTTAGATAAAAATTCAGTAAAAATAATCTCAAAAAAAGCGTCAAAAAGAGAAAAAAAACTAATTTATACTTTTAAAGCGCACATAAACAACATGATAAAGGGTGTAACAGAGCCATTTGTCTATAAGCTAAAAATATGCCCTGGGCATTTCCCAATGAATGTATCAATGGATAAGGATGTTTTTACTATAAAAAATCTTTTTGGGGAAAAGACCCCAAGAAAGCTCAAGATAAATCCAGAAGTTAAGGTAAAGATAGATGGAAAGGATGTATATGTTGAGGGAATTGACAAAGAGCTTACTGCGCAGACAGCAGCAAGCATTGAAATGCTTACAAAGATAAAAAACCGGGATAAAAGGATATTCCAGGATGGAATATACATTGTCTCAAAAGCAGGAAAAGAAATCAAGTGATTATTATGAAAAAAATAAAATTCACAAGGCAGGATGCACATAAAAAAGTTAGGTTAGGAAATAAGTGGAGAAGACCAAAAGGCCTGCATTCAAAGATGAGAATTGGATTTAAGGGCTATAATAAGTGTGTTTCAATTGGTTATGGAAGCCCTAAGAACATAAGAGGCTTAAACAAATCAGGCCTCAAATTAATAATTATTAAATCATTAAAAGACCTTGAAAAGATTGATGTTAAAAAAGAATGTATTGCTGTTGCAAAAACCATTGGACTTAGGAAAAAGGTTGAGATTTTAAAGCAGGCAGTTAAAAAAAGCATTAATGTTGTTAATATTAAGGATATTGATAAATTCCTGAAAGATGTTGAAGAGAAAATTAAGAAAAGCAAAGAAGAAAAAGAAAAACTCAAAAAGAAAAAAGAGGTTAGGAAGAAGGAAAAGGAGAAAGAAGCTGAAAAGAAAACAATAGAGGAAAAAGTTGAGAAAACAGACGAAGAAAAGAAAGAAGAAGAGAAAAAAGAAAAAGACAAAGTACTAACAAAAGGAACTGAATAAAAATGAAGCTTAAAACCCAGAAAAGGCTTGCTGCCGATTTATTGAAATGCTCAAAGAAAAGAGTCTCTTTTGATAATGAAAGGCTTGATGAAATAAAAGAGTCAATAACAAAAAAAGATATTGTTGGCTTGATTAAAGATAAAGCTATCAAAAAGAAGCAGGCTAAGGGTATTTCAAGGGTAAGGGCAAATAAAATCAAAACCCAGAAAGCAAAGGGAAGAAAAAAAGGCCCTGGCTCAAAGAAAGGGAAACACGGTGCAAGGCTGCCAAAAAAACAGGCATGGATGAATAAAGTCAGGGTTCAAAGAAAGTTTGTTAAAGAGCTGAAGGACAAGAAAATAATAACCACAAAATCACATCGTATGCTTTATTCAAAAATAAGCGGTGGTTTTTTCAGAAGCAGGAAACATATAAAATTATACATAAAAGAAAATGATTTAACAAAGGAAAATGGTAAAAGCTAAGATTCATACAGTGCAATTCAGGAGAAAAAGAGAAAGAAGAACTAATTATAAAAAGAGAATTAGTTTTCTTACTTCGGGAAAGCCAAGAATTGTTATCAGAAAATCACTATGCAATATTAACATTCAGATTGTTGAATACAAGCCTGAAGGAGACAGTGTGGTTTTATCAGCAAATTCAAAAGAGCTTGTAAAATTAGGGTATAGCCTTAACAGGGGCAATATTCCTTCTGCTTACTTAACTGGGCTTTTGCTTGGGCAGAAAGCAAAGAAAAAAGCAGTAAAAGAAGCAATAGTTGACACTGGCTTAAATACTCATGTTAAGGGCTCAAGAATCTATGCTGCTCTAAAAGGGGTTGTTGACTCTGGTTTGAAGGTGCCGTGCTCAGAAGAGGTTTTTCCTCCTGAGGAAAGGATTAATGGATCTCATATTTCAAACTATGCAGAAAAACTAAAAAAAGAAAACAAGGAAATGTACGAAAAACAGTTTTCATCTTATATTAAAAACAAGGTCGAAGATGTAAAAAAGCAGTTTAATGATGTAAAAGACAAGATTATGAAGGTATAAAAATGTTCAATAAAAAAACAAACCGCAATAACAATAGAAGACCAAGAAAATCTCCTAATGAACCTGTTTTTGATAAGGAAGCCTGGAAACCAAAAACAACTATTGGAAAGAAAGTAAAGTCAGGTGAGATAACAAAAATTGATGAAATCCTTGACAATGGATTAAAAATACTTGAGCCAGAGATAATTGATGCATTATTGCCAAACCTAAAAACAGAGCTATTGCTTATAGGCCAGTCAAAGGGAAAGTTTGGCGGCGGCCAGAGGCGTGTTTTTAGACAGACCCAAAAGAAAACAAGTGAGGGAAACAAGCCAAATTTTGCAGCATATGCTGTTATTGGCAATGGCAATGGCTATGTTGGAATCGGCTATGGCAAGAGCAGGGAAACTGTTCCTGCAAGGGAAAAAGCCATGAGGAATGCAAAACTCAGTATTATAAAAATCAAGCGTGGTTGTGGTTCATGGCAGTGCAGCTGTGGAGAGCCACATTCTATTCCATTTGCTGTTCAGGCAAAGTGCGGCTCATCTATAATCAAGATAATGCCTGCTCCTAAAGGGAAGGGACTTTGCATTGAAAAAGAATGCCAGAAAATTCTTAGTATGGCTGGTATTAAGGATGTATGGTCAAAAACAAAGGGCCAGACAAAAGTTAAGACAAACCTCATAGTAGCATGCTTTGATGCCCTGAAGAAGCTTAGCTCAACAAGGGTTCAGCAAAGATATTACAAAAACCTTGGCATTGCTGAAGGAGCAATCGAGAAACAAGAGCCTGAAACTGAAGAAGAAACAGTGATTGGTGTTATAAAGAAAAAAGTCAAGAAACAGGAAGCTAAGGAAACAGCAAAGCCAAAGAAAGAAGCAAAAACAGAAGTTAAAGAAGAAACAATGATGGAGATTATAAAGAAAAAAGTCAAGAAACAGGAAGCTAAGGAAACAGCAAAAGCTCCTAAAAAAGAAGTTAATGTAAAGAAGAAGGAAGAAAAAAATGAGTGAAGAAAAACCTGTGAAAAAAAGTGAATCCAGGCTGGCTATTATCAGAATAAGAGGCATAACTGGAGTAGAGAAACGCATAAAGGATACTCTTAACATGCTCTGCCTTTATCATAATAACTATTGCGTTGTTGTTAATGATAGTTTGCTTGGAATGATAAAGAAAGCAAAGGATTATGTAACCTGGGGGGAGATTGATGATGAAACATACAGGCTTCTGGTTGAAAAGAGGGGAGAGGAATTCAAAGGAAGAATAACTGACAAAAAGAAAAAGATTAACTACAAAAAATTCATAATTATTAATAATAAAAAATACAAAAAATATTTCAGATTAAATCCTCCAAGAGGCGGCTTTGAAAGAAAAGGCATAAAAACCCCATTCAGTAAAGGAGGGGCCTTGGGCTATAGAAAAGAAAAAATCAATGATTTAATCAAAAAGATGGTTTAAATGGTTATATACAAGACAAGAAAAAATAGGAAGATGAGGGGCTCTAAGACGCATGGCTGGGGCTCTATGAAAAAACACAGGGGTGCTGGCTCCCGCGGTGGCAGGGGAATGGCCGGAACCGGAAAGCGCGGTGATGCAAAAAAGCCAAGCATCTGGAAAGATAAAAAATACTTTGGAAAGCATGGCTTCAAAAGACCAAAGAAGATAACTGTTAAAATAAAGGCAATAAACCTCAAAACAATTGAGCAGAATCTTGAATCATTGTTATCAAAGAAGCTTATTGAAAAGAAAAATGACTCTTATGTTATTGATTTAAAGAAATTGAGTTTTAACAAGCTTTTAAGCACAGGAAAAATTACAAAAAAGTTTAATATAAAATGTGAATATGCGTCTAAGAAAGCTATTGAAAAGATTAAAAAAGCTGGCGGCAATATCACATTAAAAGAAGAAAAACCAGCTGCTGAAACAACAGAAAAAGTTGATGAAAAACCTATTGCTCAAAAAGCAGAAAAAATTGAAGAAAAAACACCTTCTTCTGCTAAAACACCTGATAAAGCTGAAATTAAAAAATAAAAATCTTTAAAATGTCAGTTATTGATAACATTATAGAAAATCTGCCAGAAGTATCTGGCCCAACACAAAAAAGGCTTTCTTTTAAAGAGAAATTAAAGTGGACAGGCATTGTTCTTGCACTGTTCTTTATTCTTGGTATGATACCACTGTTTGGCCTTGGCCAGAATGCCCTGGCGCAGTTTGAATATCTTTCAACGGTTCTTGCAGCAAAGTTTGGTTCCTTGATATCACTTGGTATTGGTCCAATTGTAACTGCATCT
>JAFCBX010000078.1 GCA_017610505.1 Methanosarcinales archaeon
ATATTGAAGAACTCAAAAACGAAGACTATGAGGTATTGGTAGTAAAAGAAATAATTGATAAGCCAGATAAGGACACGCACGTAGCAATAGTCTTTACAAGCGAAGATTATTATAAGGTCTACTATGAAAATAAAGTCCATAAGGAAGGAGGAGAATGGTTAATTGAGAACATTAATGATCCTGATGAAGGTCACGTTTATGAGGATGACACTGAAAAGAACCCAGAAAGGATACTAAAAACTAACAATGGAATAAGCTTAAAATTAGAGTGGAATCCAAGCAATGAAAAGCAAGCAGCAGCAGTCATAATAATAGAAGGATATGAAAAAGAAGGTTGTATTGAAGAAAAAGAGGATTGCCATATGCAGTTTGAGCTGTTGCATTCAAAGAGCACTGAAGGCCACGAAGAAGAATGTTGCGGAAAGAGAATAAAAACAAAGGACATAAAAATAATAGTTGACTGCAGCACTGATGATTCTGATGAAGAAGAGCAAGATGAAACTTAAAAAGAAAATTCTAATAAAAGGCTTTGCTGATTCCTGTAAGACCATAAAGAAAAAGCCTCTTTATCTTGCTATTGTGCCTGTTATTGATCTTTTGTTCTTGTTTGTTTTCTTTATTATTTATAATTTCTTTTTTGAGAAGATTATGGACAGGATAATTTCATTGCTCATGCTTACTGGGAAAGCATTGCAGGGCCTGACACAAACTGAGATTAGTCTAAACATTCTATCTAACCAGCAGCAGATGAACTCGCTTATTATTAATATTGGTTTTTGGATATTTGGCCTTGTTGTTCTATCATATCTGTTGTATTGCATTTTTCAGGGACTGGTTTGGTTTATTGCACACAAAGTACTTAAAGAAAAAACAAACTTCAAGGAATACATAAAAAGATTTTTTGCAGTAAATATTTTATGGTGTATTTCTTTTATTATAATTGCTTATTTTTATGTTAAGGCAGTTATTTTAACACAAGTCCTGAGAAGTCCGTCAAATCTTGTAATGGTTGGCACATTTTCAGCCATCTTATTAGTTGTCCTTTGTTATTTTGCATTTATATCATATGCATTAATCAAAAAGCATAGATTTATTGAATCAATCAAAAAATCATTTTCATTGGGAACCAAAGAATTCCCAACAATAGCTTCTATGTACATCTTGCTTATTTTAGGCTTTGCTCTTATTGATGGCTTTCTTAGGTTATTATTTATGATAAATACAACCCTTATGATTATTGTTGGGATAATATTAATCTTTCCATTTATAGCATATGCAAGGCTTGTAATAATCTCTGTTGTTGAGAAGTTAATCAAAACTTAAAACAAAAACTTTTTATATAAACTGATTTCTAAAAAAACCATGGAAAAGCCAGAAACAATTGAAAAACAATTATGCCCTATGTGCAAAACAAATAACATGACAATGATGGAAGAAGAAGTTGAGATTCCATTCTTTGGCAAGGCACTTGTTTTCTCGATGACATGCTCTAATTGTAAGTATCATATTGCAGATGTTGAGGCAGCTGAGCAAAAAGAGCCAGTAAAGCAGACAATAGAAATAAGTTCTGAGGATGATATGAAGATAAGAGTCATAAAATCATCTCAGGCAACAGTAAAAATACCACATATTACAACAATCACGCCTGGGCCAGCCTCAAATGGCTACATAACAAATGTTGAGGGTATATTAAGAAGAGTAAAGCATCAGATAGAAACCCTTGCAGATGATACAGAAGACAAAGATGAAAAAAAGAAAGCAAGAAAATTAATAAAAAAACTTAATAAAGTTATGTGGGGAGATGAAAAGCTTAAGATAACAATTGAAGATCCTTCTGGCAATTCTGCAATAATCTCTGATAAAATCCAGACAAGCAAGTTAAAAGCAAAATAATTCTATATCTATTTTATAATAGTAACATTTTTATATTTCAAATTTAATTGTGTTTTAATATGAAAGAAAAAATCAAGATAGGCATTATTGGCGGATCAGGAGTGTATGACCCAAGACTATTGAAGAATGCCAAGAAGATAAAGGTGCATACTCCTTTTGGTTTGACATCTGACTTAATAACAACTGGATACATTAAAGGAAGGCCTGTTGTTTTCATACCAAGGCACGGCTTACATCACACTATTAATCCAACTAATGTTAACTATAGGGCAAATATATATGCAATGAAAAAACTTGGTGTAACACACATATTGGCCCCTTCTGCTGTTGGCTCTTTAAATGAGGGCATGAAACCTGGAGATTTTGTTTTCACAGACCAGTTCATTGACAGAACACATAAAAGAGAAACAACATTTTACACTGGCTCGCAGGTCTGCCATATTTCTGTTGCAGAGCCATGCTGCCCTGTTCTTAGAAAGCTGCTTTCTGACAGTTCAAAAAAACTTGGATTTCCATACCATGAAAAAGGTTGTTGTGTTGTTATAGAAGGACCAAGATTTTCAACAAAAGCAGAATCAAATATGTTCAGGTCATGGAATGCAGACATTATAGGTATGACAATGACTCCAGAGGTTGTGCTTGCGAGGGAGGCAGAGATATGTTATGCAACAATTGCAATGATAACAGATTATGATGTCTGGAGAGGAACCTATGTTAGTGGGGGTGAGGTTGCAACCACTATGAAGAATAATCTTAATAAAGTAAAGCAATTGCTCTTCGATGTTATTCCAAGAATTCCTTTAACAAGAACATGCAACTGCAAGAATGCCCTTAAAGGCTCTATTATGTAACTTCTTTTTAGAAAATTTTTTATACAAGCCTTAATAATCAGTTTAATTGGTAATCATGGAACTAAAAGATAAAATCAGGACAATACCTCATTTTCCAAAGCAAGGCATTATGTTCAAGGATATAACAACTTTATTGAAAAATCCACATGCATTCAGGCATGTTATAAGGGAGATAATGCATTATTTTGATGGAAAAAATATAAATGTTGTTGCAAGCGCTGAATCAAGGGGTTTTATTCTTGGAGCAGTTCTTGCCCATGAGCTGCATGCTGGCTTTGTTCCTTTAAGAAAACCAGGCAAGCTGCCATACAAGACAATAAAACAGGAATTTATTACAGAGTACAGCAAAGATGCATTTGAAGTCCATGAGGATGCTATTGAAAAAGGAGACATAGTTCTTATTGTTGATGACCTTTTGGCAACAGGAGGGACTGCTAAAGCAGCTGTTGACCTTGTTGAAAAGCTTGGCGGTGATATAATCGGCCTGGCATTCCTTATAGAGTTGAGCTTTCTTAAAGGCAGGGAAAAACTCAAAGGCCATGATATCTTAGCACTAATTGATTATGATAAGGAAGAATGAATTTTATTCCTGGCTCAAAATATAAGAAAACTATTAATTGTATAGTTGAATTCACAAAATTAGAAATTAAGGTTTATGACGATGATTTTTCTGAGGGATATAAAGAATTTAAAGAAAAACATTTAGATTATGTTGATAGACCAACCTCCTGCTATAAATGCCTTATGCCAATAGAGGGAAAAAGCATGATTATCC
>JAFCBX010000010.1 GCA_017610505.1 Methanosarcinales archaeon
TGGTAATAACGCCGACAAGAGAGCTTGCAGAGCAAGTCAAGAAAGAATTAAAGAAGATTGCAGTAAACAAGAAACTAAACATAATTTCTGTTTACGGAGGGGTTGCAATAAACCACCAGATTTATGCGTTAAAGACAGCAGAGGTTGTCATTGCAACCCCTGGAAGGCTCAAGGACCATCTTCAAAGACGTACAGTAAACACATCAGGAATAAAGATTCTTGTGCTTGACGAAGCAGACAAAATGCTTGACATGGGTTTTGTTGATGACATAGAGGATATAATAAAAACATGCCCAAGAGACAGGCAGACATTGTTTTTCTCTGCCACAATTCCGCCAAGAATAGAGGAATTATCAAACAGGTACATGAGGAATCCGGTAAATGTTTCTGCGAGAAAGCAGGTTGACCCAAGCAAGCTCAGGCAGTTTTACTACAGCATACCAAAAAACTTCAAGCTTTCATTGCTTTTGCATTTAATCAAAAAAGAGAACTCAAAGCTTATTATGGTTTTCTGCAACACAAGAAGAACAACTGATTTTGTTGTCAAGAACCTTAAGGTTAATGGGATAGATGCAATAGCAATACACGGCGGATTCACGCAGAACAAGAGAGAAAATTCAATGGAAAATTTCAAGAAAGGGAATTCATTTGTTCTTGTTTGCACAGACGTTGCTGCCCGTGGAATACATGTTGATCATGTTTCCCATATAGTTAACTATGAAATTCCAAAAAACCCAATAGATTATGTCCACAGGATAGGCAGGACAGCAAGGGCAGGAAAAGAGGGAAAGGTGATTAATCTGCTTTGCGATGATGATTATGGGAATTTTTCAAGAATCCTGGATGAATACCGTGCTTTTGATGTTAAAAAGATGGAAAAGCCATATGTTGAGAAGATAAAGATTGTAAGTAACAGTAATTCAAGGGGGAATAACCAAAGAGGAAACACGTATAACAGAAGAAGAAGGTTTCGCTGAATTTTTATTTCTTATTATTAATTATCTACAAAAACTGTGTTATTCTTTTTGCCAAAAAGAGAACGTAAAGGAATGAAAAACAAAAAGTTTATAAGAAAAGAGTTTTATAATATACTGAAAAGAGGTTGTTATGTTAAAAAAAAGAGCTGAGATAAGCACTTTTGAGCTGATGATATTAATAGTTGGATGTGCAGCAGTTATTCTTGGATTTAATCTTATCAACCGGGTTTATATAACAGACTATGTTATGGGGTGGCCAATGGTTATCTCAATATTTGTTTGGCTTATACTCCTTGTTTTGTTTATTCTTCTAAGCATAAATGTTGATTCCACCAGGAACACATTGAAAGAGATAACAGAAATCAAGGATATTGTTAAAAAACTTGTCAAAAAGAAAAAATAAGTTTATATGCCAGCAGATTTAATTCTAAATATCTTCTAAGTTGATTATGGCCTTATTTATCTTTATAGAATCATCCAGAGCTATCCTATGGCAGGCCGTGTTGACAAAGCATTCAATAAATGGGAAGTTCTCCAACTGGCAAAAGTCTATTGTATTAAATATTAAGAAATAAAAGTTCTTGTCTTTGAATTTGTTTTTTAGCTCAAAGGCCTCTTTTAGCTGCTCCTGGCCAGGCTTTGTTGTTACAATTACCCCTATTTCTTTTGAGCTTAGAAATTTAATTAATGCTCCTTTTTTTCTTTTGTTTATTTTCTCTGCCTCTTTTCTATCAACTTTATTAAATTTATTGGTCAATGGATTAAAAGTAAAAACATCTTTTTTTGTTTTTAATGATATTGCAGTTGGATGAAACATACCAGAGCCAATATAAAAAAAAGCATCAACTTTATCACTAACAGAAATAGCAGATTGAACATCACAGCCAAGCACTTGACTTTTGTATTTTGTATGCTTTCCTTTGCCTAAAAATACTTTTTTACCCTCTTTTTCTAATTGCAATTTAATTTCTTTAATCTGCCCTATGAACTGCACTGTTGTAACCAATCCAACTCTTGAAGGTAATTTTAAAACATATTTTCCAATAAAAACAGGCTTCTTATATCTTGCTTCAACAAACATTAGTTTCATATCTCAAGAGAAAGAGTTATTTATTTTTAAATTGTTCTATTTTAATATGTCATAAAAGGCATCAAATATTGGCTTGTCTGTTGTTATAATATAAAAGTCAACTCCAAGCTCATCGCATAGCTTTGCTATTTTTGATATATGGTCTTCAAGCCTTTGCTTATAACCAATTCTAAGTCTTGGATTCACATAAGTCCTTAGTATATTTTTTGTTTCAGAATCCTTAAGCCTAAAATCTCCATTAAATAAAAGCTCCCTTTCAACAGGGTCCAAAACCTGTATTATTTTCATATCCTGGTCTCCAAGCATAATAAGCCCTTGTTCTATCTCCTCAATATCAAACAAGAAATCAGATATTATAACCACAAGAGCTCTTGAGCCTATCATTTTTTTGTATCTGCTCATTGCATCCTTGAATCTTGAAAAGCCAGTCAGTTTTATGTTATTTAAGTGGTCAACCATGCTTGCAAGGTGGCCCATGCCCCTTTTCGACTTAAATGTTTCAAGTTCCTCTGAAAAAGTTGAGAACTGAAATTTTTCATTCTCTTTCATTGTCAAATATGCTGCCCCAACACCAAGCATAGAGGCGTAATCAAACTTTGTAATTCCCTTGCCAAAGTTCATGCTTGCACTATGGTCAACTATTATATGTGTTGTAAGGCTTCTATCCTCTTCATACCTCTTTATGTAAAGGTCATCTGTTCTTGCATATATTCTCCAGTCTATTGACCTGAAATCATCTCCTGGAGCATAAATCCTGTGGTCTTTTATTGTTATGCCCCTGCCATGCATAACAGAACGCCTTTCTCCTGTATAGCTTGATGTAACCCTTTTCTTTATAACAAGATTAAACCTGTCAAGCTGAGACAGAAATTCAGTTGTTATCATTTTGCCTTGCTTAATATCTCCTTTATGGCATCATCTGTTGACATTCCCTTTCTTTCAGCCTCAAAGTTTAGTATAATCCTGTGCCTTAATATTGGGTAAGCCATTGCATCAATATCCTCTTTGCTCACATAGTTTCTTCCCTTTACAATAGCTCTTGCTTTTGATGCAAGAACAAGGCCAATAGATGCCCTTGGCGATGCCCCATACTCTATTATATTAGGTCTTTTTCTTGTTTCAGTAACTATATTCACAATTCTATGCTTGAGGTCATTTGCTATTGGAATTTGTCTTACTAAGGTTTGCATATGCATAAGATGTGCTTTATTCAATAATACCCTTACTTTCTGCTCCTTAAGCTCAAATGCATATTTGTTTACTATTTCAACCTCTTCATCATAGGTTGGATATCCAATCTTAATTTTAAGCAAAAACCTGTCTGCCTGAGCCTCTGGCAAGGGATATGTTCCCTCCTGCTCAATAGGGTTTTGCGTTGCCAGGACAAAAAATGGCCTGTCCAGCTTGAATGTTGTATTTCCAACAGTAACCTGCTTTTCCTGCATTGCTTCAAGCAAAGCAGATTGTGTTTTTGGTGTTGCCCTGTTGATCTCATCTGCAAGCACAATATTTGCAAACACTGGCCCTGGCTGGAACTTGAAGTTTCTCTTGCCAGAGGTCTCTTCAATAATATATGTTCCTGTTATGTCAGATGGCATCAAATCAGGGGTGTTTTGTATTCTGCTGAATTTAAGGTCCATCAGCTGAGCCATTGTTTTTATAGCAAGGGTTTTTGCCAATCCCGGGTATCCCTCAAGCAGTGCATTTGCATCGCATAATATTGTAATAATAATCTGCTCAACAACCTCTTTTTGCCCAACAACTATCTTTCCTATCTCTTTGTATAAAACATCAAATGTTTCCTTATGTTTCTCCATTTTAACACCTCTCTTTATTTAATCTTTTGCGAGCTTTAAAAAATATGTTTTTACAAGCTCCTGCTGATCTTCCTTGATTTTTTCTTCATAAACATCAGCTGTTGCTATAAACACCTCATCTGGAAATAGCTCTTCAAACTCCCTTCTTTCTGGTTCTTTTACATCATCAAGGTTTATTTCATAGCCAGCTTGCTTTATCATCATATTAAGCATTTCATCACCCATCTGGGCAATGTATGCATCACCAAACACGCTTTCACTCTCTCCAGAGCCAGATATTCTCTCAAGACCTTGCTTTCCATCACCACTTTCATTGCCGCCAAGGCCATATATAAAATCAGCAGCATTATTTGCTGCATCTTTGAAATTAAATGATAAGTCAAACCGTGCTGAAAATACCATTAAGAAGCATAGGATAATGCTAAGCAGGATTTTATAAGACACTTTTTTTTGATTAAAAAAAGAGGTTACTTCAACCTTTTTCATATCTCTCATGATATCAGATTTTAGTTCATCAACAACTGGATTTTCCATCTTTATGTTATCTGCTGCTGTTCTCAGCCTTTCATTGAGAAGATTATATTTTTTTTCAACATCTCTTAAATGTTTTTTTCTAATCCCTTTGTATGAGAAGATTATAAAATATAATATCGCTGGAACCAGTGAATATACCTGATAAAAATTAAATAAAGATAAGGGAATATAAAGAACCAAAAATATCAGAAATGCATTTAGAAAACTATTAAACAATATGATATTGCTAAATGTAAAATTTATTTCCTTTAAAACTTTATTAAATTTCTTCATTTTTTATGGGCATGTGCATGTAGCCAGTTGAGCATTTAGGTCAACTATATTTTCGTTTAAATTAGCTATATCCGTCCTGAGTCCTGATATTGTTGTCATAGCAGCATCAAGGCTTGTCTTTGTTGTGCTAAGTTCTGCCTGTGCTGTAAATAACTCTGCCTTTTTCTGCTTTAATTCATTTGTTTTTGCTGTTAACTGTGTTTGCAGTTTTGCTTTTTCATCTTCTAATTTTTCTTTTTCAGTTCTTAATCCTGTGTATTGTGTGCTTAGCTCTTTCTCTCTTTCTTCCTTAATAGTCAGCTCCTGGCTTGTCTGCTCAAGCTTTGCTTTTTCAGTGCTGAGTGTTGAGGAAATATTTTTTAAATCATCAAGCTTTAGTTTGTAATCCATATACAAATCCTTAAATGTTGTCTGGTAGTAAACACTTAAGCCAGCAAAACATATTAAGGAGGCAACTAACAAAAGAAAAAAACCAAAATTCACATTTTTTTTCATATACGCCATATTAATAACCTATTATTAATTCTTATTTATATAGATTTCCTATTTTCCATAATTCTTCTTATGCGATTAATTGAAAAAAATGCGAAAGCTGCAAATATAAAAATCACATTGTAGATTTTTATTTTAAGAAGCTTTGATTGCACTTGGTCTGCTTCCTCTTTTATCTGATTTAATTCAGTCATTTTTGAAGTAATCTGCCATGTAAGGTTTGATAAGATAGGATAAGAACCTTTTTTTACCAACTGTAACCCTGTTATGTTAAGTCTATTTCTCTCATTTTCTAATGTTAAGGAAATATTCTTTAATTCATCAACTTTATCTTTGTAACTTGAATAAATATTATTATATTTAACTTGATAATAAACATTCACTCCAACGAGATATATAATTATAACTATAAGTAAAAAGCCAAAGTTAATATTCTCTTTCATATGAGTCATAATATCATCCTTTTATTAATTCTTATTTATACTGATTTCCTATTTTCCATAATTCTTCTGATACAAACCTCTATTAAAAATATAGATAATGCTGTTAAGACAAGAATCCATTTATAGCTTATTTCATCTATTTTTTTCCTTCTTGAGTTTTCCCTAATAAATTCCACTATTGCTGTTGTGTTATCCTTGTTAAATATTCTTCCATTTGTTATACTTACAAGGTCTATAAGCTCTGGATTTATTCCCAAGTCCTCATATTCTCTTTTGTAGTTAACAGCCATTGAGGCATCAAAAAAATCATGAAATTCTGTTGTTTTTGGAACAAAACTTGCCCTGTAAAGATTTTTAGTTATTTTTGAGAATGAAAATCCCTCAAGCACTGGCTCTGTTTCTGAAATAACATTTATCTGGGCAATATCCTCGATTCTTGAATCCTTAAGTTTTACATCAAATTCCTTGTTTCTGTCTGGGTCACCAATTGCCCAATTAACGGTTCTTGTGATAAGTTTTGAGTTATCCTTGTTTAAGAGCTGGCCTGCCCATGTTTCTGGGTCAGTTGTTAATGCAGCAACTCTTCCAAGGCCAAATCTCCATACACTAACTACTGGATTTGTATTTTGGGTTGTTATAAGCATTCTTGCAGAGGTTTTTGGAACAACCTGGTTAAAGCCAGTCACTTTTGCACTTAAGCCAAGGTTTTTTGTTATAAAATGATTTGAGTCAAGGATTAAAAGTCCCATTGTGTCTGTCTCCTCTTCCTCATATTCCCTGCTGAAAATAATATTTAATCTTTGCGCCTCTGTTGGCTCAAAATAAATGCCCTGACCTTTTAATGCCAGCTCCTGCATAAACTGCCTGTTAGTATCAAATCCAACTCCAACAGCATATGTTTTTATTCCCTGGCTTGTCATTGATTTTGCCCTTGAAACAGCATTTTGCGGATATTGTGTTATCCCGTCAGATATCAGGATAATATTCTTGCTTCCTTTTGCAGATCTAAGCATATCCTCTGCCCTTATCAAGCCAGCAGAGACAAATGTTCCTGCACTATAACCCCCGCAGTTAATTGTAGATATTATATAATTTAAGTCAGGTTTTTCCTCTATTACTGAAAGGGGCGAGATTAAATGAGAATTAAAATCAAATGATATAACACCAATTTTATCTCCTGCCCTTAATCCTCCAACAATCTGTGTTGCAACTGCTTTTTCAACATCTATCTTTGTATTTGCGCTTCCAGTGCCAAAAGCTGAGCATGTTGTTCCTGAAACATCTATTATAACTATAATATTCATTCCGCTTTCTTCTTCCTTGCCAGCAAGTCCTACTCTAACAGGCAGAATGGTTTCAAACATTGAATTTTCATAATTGCCATAATCAAATGAATTATCCCCGCCAATGACCACAAGGCCATTGCCATCTGCTACATAGTCACTTAAAATCTCTGTATTTGCTTTGAGCCAGCCTTCATTTATATTATACAAAATAATGCTAGAATATGCTTTAAGGTCTTTTGGCATATAGCTCTTCTTGGTAACATCATAGACAGTATCCATTATTTTTGTTATCTTTGCATCCTTTTGCGAAATAAAAAGCACTTTTGGCTTTGGCAGAACATGGAGTGTCTTGTAATAAACATTGTTTTGCTTAAAATAATCATTTGCAGTTATTGATGCCTTTATTTTATGATAGCCTGTCTGCAGCATCTGCTCGATCTCAAATGTTTTTGTACCAGTGGCTTTTTCATCTATTACAATCTCATCATCAATCACTACCTGGATATCATAACCCTGTGAAATAGGGCCTGTCTGTTTTACATCTACATATAGCAAGGCCTCTGTTCCGAATATTAGTTCAGATGGACCATCAATTGTCACAACAAGGTCTGTTTTTATTGGGTTAATATTTAATGAGCTGATGGTTGTGTTTAATGATGATGCCAGCATCATTACATCACCTAAATCTGTTCCTTTGTTATTGTTTCCATCACTAATTAACAATAGGTTGTCATTTCCCCCCATATTATTAAGCAGGCTGTCTCCTATTGGTGATTCTTCTCCACGAGCAATATACCTTAATGTTGTTGGGATCTCTTTTTCAAGACTAACTTTTAAGCCAGATACAATATCCTGCTCAAAAAGCTCAAATGATGTTGAGTTATCTACAAGCATTGTTAATGATGGATTTCCCTGAACAGTTTTTTCCTCCAAGCTGAATGGCGATGCTATTGCTATTATTAAAATTGAGAAAATCAAGCACCTTGACATCGCTATTAATATCCTTGAAAGCTTTTTGCTTTTTTCATGCTCTTTTTTTTCTTTTTCTGTTGTAAACTTAACAAAGGTTTTTCTAATAAGGATAATGAGTATGATTATTGCAGGCAGGCATAATAATAATGCTTCTGGATTCTTGAAATAGATGATTATAAATCACCCCTTATTTTTATATAAAAAATCTCAAAAAACATAATAATGATTGCAAAAATAATTAAATAAATATCAAGATTTACAACAACTTTTTCTTCAGAGATGCCTGAAACAAAACCCTGCTCATCAAAATCTATTGTTTCCTTTGCTATGTCTGATTCATATTCATTAAGAAGGTTCACTGCAATCTTATTTCCATTATCATATATTCCGGCTTTGTCTATTGACGGCTTTTCATCTATCCTGAAGTTATAATCTTTTATATCGCCTGCTTCAGCAAGAAAGTTTAATAATTCATTCCAGAATATGGGATAAGAGGTTTGTGTTTTAAAATCAGTCTGCTCGTCAATAATTCCATAATAAACTAAATTTCCTTTTCCATTTTTGCCTAAAGCAACAAGCGGGCTAGAATCATCAGCTTCTATAATTGATATTGCATTGTCTTTTGGAATTGCCTTGAAATATTTTTTAACTATTGTAAAGCATTTATTGTTCTCAAACTGTTTTGTGAATTCATTTATTACCTTCACGCATGCCTTTGTATTATTGGCTTTTTCATTTAAATCAACAGGCAGGAGCCATGATATGCCTATCTTGTTTAGGTCATCCTGTGCTGTGATGATGAGGCTTTTGCCATTTCCAACTTCTCTTGATATTTCCTCCAGTGTTCCCGGAAGAATAAGACTTCCATCTATACCGCTTATTATTATAACCTCATTAGATTCAATTCCTTGGACTATTGGGGGCTCTGTAATCTTAAGATTAATATCCTTTGATGACTGCAATGCCTTCATAAGATAGCTTGTCTTTGCATTTGTTATCAATAGAACATCAATCTGTTTTTTTAATGGGGCACTTATATAAGCAGTGTTATCAAGCTTAAAATCATCATCTGAATTTATCTTAATTTCACTGATGCCTGGGGGAGTTTCAAAACTAAATACCTCTGTTGATTTGGCTGTTATTTTTTTTGATTTTGTTTCTAAAGCACTGCTATCCTTAACTAGTGCTATTGTTATTTCTGCATCATCATCATTAAAATTCTTCACATATGCTGCTGTATTGTGCTTATCAATATCAAGGTCTATGATTCCTATGTTCTTTGCCTTGTTCCATGTGCTTATAAATTTAACATCAATGTCTTTTGAAGAGAGTATTCTTTTTGCCTTTGACAATTCATTTACATCCTCAACTATAAAATCGCTTATCACAACTATTCTTCCCTTTCTTTCTCCTAGTATTGATTCTGCTTCATACAATGCACTTTCAATATTTGTTCCTGTGTCTTTTGGCTCTATTGCCTGAATTAATGATAATGCCTGGTTTTTTGTTCCATCCTCTAAAATTGTTTCAGGGCTTTCAGAGGCAACTATTATGCTTATCTTGCCTTGCAGATAATCTTTTGCTATGCTTATTGAGCTTTCAAATCTTGTCCTGCCATTATCAATTGTTTGCGAACTTGCACTTGCATCAATAATAATAATAGTATTTTGTGATGTAACAGCCTCAGATGTTGTTATATAAGGCGAGGCAATTGAAAAAGCCATTATTGATAATGCCAATAACTGCAGTAAAAATACAAGATTTCTCAGCAATTTCTGGAAAAAAGAATCTTTGGTTATTTTTCTTTGGTTTTTTATTAAGAACATAAGAGAAGGAACAACCTTTTCAATTGGTTTTGGTTTGATCAAATAAAGTACAACCAGGGGTATCAAGCTTAGAAAAGCATAAAGTCCCAAAGTATTAGCTAGCTGCATTACACACCTCTTTATATTAATATTTTTAAAACATAATCTATATTTAAATCTTCACTTTTTTAGAACAAATTTTCATAGTGGATTTAGGGCATATTTTAAAATCATCAATGAGGGATTTAATTTTTTAAAATAACAAAACTTTTCAAAATCACTTGGATTAACATTCTCAGGAATAAAATGATCTCCTAAAACCTGCCCTTTCATCTGCGCAAACTTGAATTTGTCCATGATTTCATCAACCTTATGATTGTTGATTATTGGCGAGTCATGGTATTTTACTTCTTTTGATGGAGTATTAAACCCTACAAGCCTTTGTGAGAATATCTTATTTTTATTGTTAATCATATAATCATTGTAGTCAAACTCAAAGCCTGAATTTAACTGCTGGTATATTATGTTCTGAATCAAAGAAATATAATCCTTTTTCCATCTTCTGAAAGTTTTTTTATTATTAACTTCAGATACTTCTTCCAAACCTTTTTTTTCTTTTGGTGATTTTTCTTTATCGATTATTTTATCTTTGTTCTGCTGTTTTTTTATTTGTTCAATTATTTCTACTAATTCAATAAGGTTTTTGGTTTTTTTACCTTCTTTTGCTCTTATTGATTTGTGACCTTCCTTAATTTTGTTAGTTTTTTCTTCTTTTATGCTGGTTACTTTGTTATTCTCTTTAATGTTGTTGGATATCATATCCAACAGAAAATTATAAATAGTATATAAGGTTTTTGTTTCTTATGGTAGGCAACATACCAGGCTATGTAAAAACAGATATTATAAGGGCATTTTTGCTGATGAAAGAGAATATTAGCAGGAATGAGCTTGTTAAAAAACTTGAATTAGGCGAGGGAACTGTAAGGACAATTTTGGATATTTTAAAGCATAAAAATTTAATTTGCTCTACAAAACAGGGGCATTCATTGACTGAAAAAGGCAATTTGTTTCTTAAAAAAACAGAAAAAAGCATGGTAGTTAAAAGATTGATTTTAGAGGATTTCTATCCTGAGCTTGAAAAAGCAGTTGTTTTGCTAAAGAAACCATATAAAAACATCAAAATAAGTTTTGAGCAAAGAGATATTGCTGTTAAGCAGGGAGCAGATGGAGCAGTTATTCTGAAGTTTGATAATAAACTTTACATTCCAGATGCAGATATTAATTTTAAAGAATCTTATAAAAAAGCATATAATGAAATCCTTAAATGCTTTGATTTTAAAAAAAGCGATATATTAATTATATGCTTTGCAGACTGCTTAAGAAATGCAGAGAACGGCGCTTTGGCAATTGCTTTAACCATGAGCAAAGAATTAAATGATTTAATAAGAACTAGTATGACTTGCTGAAATAAACTTTATATTCTGATTTTTTGCCGCATTTAATGCACTTTCCATTTGCTTTTTTTCCATCAGAGATAATGCATCTTGTGGTTGCTCCATCTGCCTCATATTTGATTAGTTCTTCGCATTCTTTTTTCCCGCAGAAAAAGGCTTTTGGTATTTTTTTTGCTTTTATTGCCTTTAAAAAATCATTCCAGTTGTCAACATCAACAATATTTTTATTGAGGAAGTTTTTGGCTTTTGTGAAAAGGTTTTTCTGGATTTTATCAAGAGATTGTTTGACTTTTTTATTTAATTCTGCTATCTTTACAAACTCTTTTTCTCCTGTATCCCTTCTTACTAAAACAGCCTGATTTTTCTCTAAATCCTTTGGACCGAGCTCTATCCTTAATGGAATTCCTTTTAGTTCCCATTCATGAAATTTCCATCCAGGGGAGTATTCCCCCCTATTGTCTATTTCAATATTATAATCTTTTAATAATTTTTTTATCTCCTCTGCTTTCTTCAATGTTTTTTCTTTTGATTTGTCAAAAAGGATTGGAACTATGACTGCATGGATCGGAGCTATTTTTGGGGGTATTACCAACCCCTTATTATCCCCATGCACCATTATTATTGCCCCTATCATCCTTGTGCTTATTCCCCATGATGTCTGCCAGGGCATGTGATATTTTTCATCTTTTCCAAGAAATTTTATCTTAAATGCCTTTGCAAAATTCTGCCCAAGCATATGGCTTGTTCCCATCTGCAATGCCTTGCCATCTGGCATAAATGCCTCAAGAGTCATTGTATAAACAGCTCCTGCAAATTTCTCCTTGTCTGTTTTTTTGCCACTTTTTCTGTTGCATGAACAGTATGGCCTTCCTGCCATAAAAATTCCCTTGTCCTTAGAAATGGCTTTGGATACTTGAATTCCCACCTTACAATATTGCACCACTGGTTTATTAATAAAGGAAGGTCTCTCCAGGATCTTATCCAGTTTGCATATGACTCATACATTATTGTTTCAGATGTAGGCCTTATAGCAAGCCTTTCTTTCATCTTTGTATTGCCAGCATGGGTTACCCAGGCCACTTCTGGTGCAAAGCCCTTAACATGCTCTTTTTCTTTCATTAGAAGATGCTCTGGTATAAATAGCGGAAAGTAGGCGTTCTTGTGGCCTGTTTTTTTTATCATGCTGTCAAATATTTTCTGTATGTTTTCCCAAATTGAGTATGAATTAGGCCTTAAAACCATGCACCCAGAAACAGAACTATAGTCAGCAAGCTCAGCTTTTTGCACAACCTGTGTATACCACTCGCTTAAATTATCGCTTTTCTTTACATTCAGTCCGAGTGTTTCCCTTTTTTTGGCCATATTAACTCTGTTTTTTGTTTTTATTTAAATATTTTGTTTATTTGATATCTTATTTATAACTGTAGCTTAGCAAGAAGCTGTGGGGCTGCTGAGACTTCCGACTTAGTTGCGAGCGATAGCGAGCGTGTCCGGCTTTATTCCGGACTTGCGTGCCAGCTTAGCAAGAAGCTGTCGGACTCAGATCGCCGCGTCCCGAACGCGAAATACTGCCATTATACTACAGCCCCAAAAAAACATAGAAAATCAATAAGTTTTAAATATCTTACTTATGTTCCCTCATACACGCGGGAGTGGCAGAGTGGTCAAATGCGCAAGGTTCAGAGCCTTGTCTCTTAGTGGGTACGCGTGTTCGAATCACGTCTCCCGCATAAAAACTAAAGAATTATTCAATGATTTCTGATTCTGCTTCAGATTTTAATATTATGCCCTCAACATCCACTTTCTTCTTTATGATGTGTTTCTTAATTTTCAAATAGATGGTATATATTATTATAAGGCTTAAAAACATTGTTAACGGATAAGACCACCAGATTCCCACTGCCTTTAAATTAAAAACAAAAGCAAGCAGATAAGCGCCACCCATTCTTAATATAAAATGGTGGATAATGCTTACAACCATTGAGATATCTGTACGCTTTATTCCCCTGAAGAAGCCTATGAAAACATGCCTTCCAAATCCAATGATTATAAATGGAGAAACAATTCTTAAAAACAGGGTTCCAAGGTAAATAACCTCTGCATCAGCTGTGAAAGCACTTACTATCTGTCTTGAAAACATGAATATAAAAAAACTCATGAAAAATATTATCTTGAATCCTAATTTCGCAGATTCTTTCAATGAGATAAATGCCCTTTTTATATTTCCAGCACCAAAATTCTGGGCAACTATTGTTGATATTGCAACAGATATTGCCAAAGATGGAATCATGAAAAAACTGAATAGTCTTGTGACAATGCCAAAAGCAGCCAATGTTGCAGTCCCCAAGACACCAACTAAATATGTTATCATAAAAGATCCAATAGATATTGACCCCATTTCAAAAGTGGTTGGGATTCCAAGCTTAAGAACATCCTTTATTATCTTTATTTTTGGCTTTAGGAAATCAAGCTTAAATCTTATTCCATAAGTTCCTTTGATTAAATGATAAAGCGCAATTAAACTTATAATTGCCCTGGAGATTACAGTGGCTAAAGCTGCTCCAAAAACACCCATTTTTGGGAAAGGTCCCAGCCCAAAAATAAGGATTGGGTCAAGGATAACATTAATTAATACTGATATAAAAACAAATTTCATTGGGGTTTTTGTGTTTCCCAGTGCTCTTAATGCTGCCTCAAAAACATAATAAAGTATCATAAATGAAAACCCTATAAAGATTGTTCTCATGTAAACAACTGCACTTTCAAAAACCTGTTGTTCAGAAGTCAGTAATGAAACAATTTTTGGGGTAAATAAAAAGCCAATGAAAGACACTGCAATTGCAGCTAAAAAAAGCAGGACAAAAATCTGTGAGATTATAAGGTTAATCTGTTTTTTGTCTTTTTCTTTTTTTGTCTTAAACGCCTTTCCTGCAGCATGTGCTATCAGTATAGAGCCGCCAACACCAATACCCATTGAAATAGCTATCATAACAAAGACAAGGGGAAAACTGATTGTCACTGCAGCAATTGCATAGCTTCCGAGCCTGCCAACCCAGAATGTGTCTGTTATGTTGTATGTTGACTGGAGAAGGTTTGAAATCATCATAGGCCAAGAAAGCTTCAGAATTACTTTCTTTAAGTCTCCGTTTAGAATCTTTTCTGTTTCTTGCATTAAAAAAAGGGAAAATGGCTAACTTAAATAACTTTTGGGAAATTATTTTTTCATGTAGAATTCTTTTTTGTTCTTTTGGAATTTTTCAATTGCATATCTTAGCATTGTCCTTGGTATTTCTTTGTAATGTTTTTTTAGGAATTTTTCTTCTGTTTTTTGGTCTCTTTTTCCTATTTCTCTAAGCATCCAGCCAACAGCCTTATGTATCAAATCATGTTTGTCATTTAGAAGTATTTCTGCTATTTTAATTGCATCGTCAAATTCATTGTTTTTTATGAAGGCAAATGTTGATATTATTGCAATTCTTTTTTCCCAGAGGTTTTTTGATTTTGCAAACTTGTAAAGTATTTTCTTTTCTTTTGGATGATTAAGCATATAAGCCCCAAGAATCTTTGGTGCAGACAAGTCAACAAGATCCCAGTTGTTTATATTTCTTGTATTTTTCAGGTAAAAATCAAAAATTTCCTTTTTTAGTTTATTATTCCCCTTTTCAAATTTACTAATTAAAATAAACAAAGAGGTAAGGCGATGTTCATGGATTTTGCTTGATAGAAATTCTTGTATTTTATTTAATTGAAGTTCATAATATTTTTTTGCAATTTTTCTTTGCTCTGGAACAGCTATTCCTAGGAAGATATCTCCCTCTCCATACTCACCCTTGCCTGTCTTGAAAAACCTGGATAACTCTTTTCCTTTCTTAGAATCGGCAAGTTTTTGCAAGTCCTTTTTCATATTTTTTAACATTTTTTTATCTCAAATGCTTATCACAGTTGAACTCTTCAACAAAAACATCATTGCCTTTAATATTAAATATTGAGATAGATGTATTGTTAAAGAAATTTCTGCTAATTTCCTCAAGCGGTTTTTTCAAGAGTTTCTTGAAGAACAATTTGTTTATTGTGGCATGGGCAACAATTACTGAATCTTTTTTTGTTTTAATTATTTTATCTAAAACCCTTAAAGCCCTTACTTCTGTTTCTTCATAGCTTTCACCGCCAGGAATTTTATAGTTAAACTTGTCTTTTTCCCTTGCTTCCCATATTTCCTTGTATTTTTCCTGTATTCCCTTGTCTGTTAATCCTTCTAATATGCCAAAATTCAGTTCCTTAAGGTCTTTATCAACAATAATTTCTGCCTTTGAATGAAATTTTTTAATCTCTTGAGCAGTTTCAAGTGTTCTTTTTAGGGGGCTTGTAAATATTAATTCAATATTATGGTCTTTTAGTCTTATGGCTAATTTTTTTGCCTGCTCTTTTCCCTCTTCAGACAAATGAATGTCTTTAATGCCCTGAAGCCTAGTTGGATTTTCTTTATTCCAGCTTGTTTGTGCATGCCTTGTTATTATAAGTTTCATAGAATGAAAAAATAAGAGGTATTATTTAAATTATAGCTAAAATCATTTCTTTTTCTCTAAAGTTTCTATCCTATAACTTAATCTTAATACATCTGAATAGAGAAGACCAACTGCAAAGATTAGGAAACTCTCAAAATAACTTGTTAGTCCAGTCAAATAGGCAATCAATCCAACTAAGAAATAGCTTAGGCTGATTATAATAATAAAAGCTTTTCTTTTCCTTGGCAGTTTTCTGAAATGCTTGTCAATTATTTCCATTTTCACTGGTCAAAATAATTATTTTCCTTGAGATAATTTGTTATTTTTTCAAATGCTTCTTTAATCTTTGGAAACTCTTCAAAATATTTTTCTTTTTCTTCTCTTAAAAATTCTTCAGTCCATCCCTTCCAGTCCTCTTTATAGTCCAGCTCATGGATCTCTGCATCAAGCTTGTCAATTGCCTGGGCGAATTTAGCTTCTTTTGTTTTGTTTTCCTCAAACTCATTAACTAAATTCACAAATTTTGTTTTTAATTGCTTTGGAATTTCATGTTTTAATTTGTTTAATGCCTTTAGTTCTTTTTCCCTTTGGTTTTTTCTTTCTTCTTTTTTATGCAATGGTGTATCTCCTGCCTCAATCTCTACAATATCATGATACATCAATAATTCATATACTTTTAGCCTGTCAAGCTTAATATTTGTAATATTTAAGAAATAATCAGCTAAAATCAAACAGCTCCAGCTATGCTCTGCAGAACTCTCTTTTCTCTTTTCAACAGAATTGGCCCTGTAAACCTTTTTAAGGCCATACAGTTTTCTTAATTTTATTATTTCTTCCATTTTAAAATATGAGCCTGCAGAGAGTTATACAAAATAGGTTACTTTTAAGGATTATTACAATCCTCACCTATTTCCAACCCTATCCTATACAAAACGCTGCTCCCTGTGTATTATATACCAAAAAGAATTGTCTTTATTAATGTTTCTATCAACTTTAAAATTTTGGAATATTGAAAAATAAAAGATAAATTTTAGATTTTTTCATTTCAAACTCCCCATAATTTTAAGAATTTCAACTTCTTTGGTATATCCACTCTCCAACAGATTGATACACCAGGGAGCGTCAGAGCCCCATAAAATTTTATCTTTATCAAATAAACTATAAAGATATCTTAACACACTTTCAGGATTATCAATTTCAATGTTAGATTTTCTTTGTTCTTTGCCTGCAAAAAACTTAGGATTACTACACATTGTAGCTAAAGGTGAAACATCCACATAAACATTTTTTTTAGATGATAATTGTTCAAGGTCATCATCAAACAATCTTCCAGCATGTGCAAAATAGAAAGGTGTTTTAGGGAATGAAGTTATCACATCTAATAAAGATTTGGGTCTGCTTTTATCAGTTCTACCTGTATGAATTATAACTGGTTTTTTTTGACCAAAAACAAAATCAGCAATATGTGATGAGCTTAATTTATTATAATCGTATTCGCCTGCTTGACAATATAATTTAAACCCAGAAAAAGTATTAGCTAATGTTTCAACTTCTTTTCTTGTATCTAAAAAAGGATGGATAAACATAAATGGTTTTAACCTTCCCTTGGATAAACCTGCTGATTTTAGTATATAATTATTTGGATTATGATATGGATTCTCTTTTGTAAAATCTTGAAAAGGACAAGAAAATACAATTGATTGATTAATTCCATATTGGTTCATTAGATTAATTAATTCTTTTGGTTCAAGTTTATAACCGGATTTATTATCGGTTCCTAAATGAACATGATGATCAATTATTAAAGACATTTTTCAATTACACCTTCATAAACTTGACAAATAAGTTTTGATTCTATTTCCATTTTAGTTTATACTTAAACCAATACTAGAGCATTCTCAAGTTTAATATTTTTAGGTTTAAAATATAAAAAACTTCCTATATACATCAAAACCTTTCGGGAAGTCAGTAGAAACGTTCCTATTTTGTAACCTAAAAGGTGGTGAGCCTGTGGGGATTTGAACCCCAATTAACCGGTCCGAAGCCGGTTGCACTCTCTGGCCAAACTTAATCCAGTATCCAGGTTATGCTACAGGCCCATAGAACTAAATAAAACTATTTATTTAAAAAACTTGTTAAAAAGAAATCTATCGGAAAGGATTCTTTCCTTCTCCAACCCAGATATAAGAGCCCATTCTTTTGTTTCTTAATCTGATGTATTCATGGACTGAATACTTTAGTTTATCAATTAATTTTTTGATCATTTATCCACCTTTACAATAAAATAAAAAATATTTATTTTCTAGTAAGTGTTATCTCAATTGTTGAAACCCTGACCTGCCTTCCTTCCTTGTTTGTGAACTCCTCTGAGTCAATTTTGATATCACCAACATTTGCCTGCCCATTCAAAAACCTTTTTGATGAAACCTCTGCAACATCAACAGCCCTTGAGATAAACTTTCCACGAGCCTTGATGACTATTTCACCTGCATTCTTTGTTGTAAACTGCATCACAACAGCAGTCACATAGTTCATAAAAGGCTTCTCTCCGATAAAAATAGTGTTGTCTTCTGCCATTTTAGCCCCTCCTCATCATTGAAACGATGAACATCATATGTCTTTTTTAGTCTTCATAAGCCTGGTCACATAGCCCGCAATAACATTTCTTATCTTGGTTGAGCTAATGTCTGCAAACTTGCTAACTAGCTTCTTGTTCTCATTAAAATTTTCTTTAAAGTCCTGCCTATGTTCCTCTACTAATTTATTAGTTACTCCTTTTATTAGTTTAGTCTTTATTCTTCCCATATAAATCACTTGCCTGCCATGGAAGTATAATCCTCTTTATAAATTTAACTAATGAACATTTAAAAACAAAATTTACAAATGTCTCTTAAAGAGTTCAGAAATTATTTTAGCGCCTGTTTTGAGTGTTAAATTGTTTATATCAAGTTTAGGATTAACTTCCACTAAATCAACTGCCTTTAAATTCTTTAAATTGCTCAATCTCTGCAGAAAAAAGATTAATTCCCTGGAACTTAATCCAGCGGGCTCTAAATACCCTGTTCCAGGCGCAAAAGCAGGATCAAGAACATCAATATCTATAGAAACATATACTGAACCAAACTGAAGTGCAGCAGACATCACAGCCTCTGAAACCTCTTTTATATCCTCGTTAGTTATCTCTTTCATGGAAAAAAATTTGATTTTATTCTGTTTCAGATAATCATACTCATTCTTATGCCAGCTTCTTAAGCCAACTAGGATAACATTGCCTCTTTTTACATAATTCTCCTCTATAAGAACCCTTAAGAAGTCCTCATGTGTAGGAGGACTGAAATTATTTTCACAGTCAGGATGAGCATCAAAAACTATAATGCCTGGATTATCAAACTGTTTTGAAAAAGCCTTAAAACAAGCATAGGTTATTGAATGATCACCACCTATTATTACAGGCATTTCATCATTCTGCATTATGTAGTTATAGATATTTTCATTTGTTTCGCTTATATTTGAATTATTAACCCCAATAGACTCAACACTAAATTCCGGCTTAACTCCCTGCTCATTTAGGAATATCTCCTTAAGCTCATTAACAATCCTGTCTGGAGCAAGCTCTGTGCCAGATGTTTTTCCAAGCCCTCCTGCTGAAAAAGGGATTTTAATTATTTTCATACAAACCAGTTATTTCTTGAATTATTTAAATATTGTTAAAATGCAA
>JAFCBX010000079.1 GCA_017610505.1 Methanosarcinales archaeon
CCAGGGGTTTTAAGATATCAGGAAATGTTCAGTTATATGATAATTTAATTGTATTAGAAGGAAAATTGCCTTTGTTGGCTAAACTTTATCAGGGGAAAATAGAATCAATGATTAAAAAAACATTAAAAGAGATTTTATCTTAAAATAAAAACTTCGCAAGGTTTATAAAAAAGGATTTTTATTCTATTACAAATGAGATACAAAAACCTGAATATAATAGGAACATCGCACATTGCAAGGCAGAGCATTGACAATGTTAAAAATACAATCTTAGATGAAAAGCCGGATATTGTTGCATTAGAGCTTGACAAAAATAGGCTTTATGGATTAATGCATAATCAAAAGAGAAAAATAAGCATTGCAGACATTCCAAAAATAGGATTTAAGGGTTTCTTGTTCAGCTGGGTAGGCTCAATCATTCAAAAAAAATTAGGGGATTATGTTGGAGTTGCTCCTGGCTCTGAAATGAAAACAGCAATAAGGCTTGCCAAAAAACAAAAGGCAAGGATTGCACTTATAGACCAGAATATTGAGATAACATTAAAGCGTTTTTCAAGAGCATTGACATGGAAAGAAAAATGGAACTTACTGGTTGATATTTTCAAGGGAGTTGTATTAAGGAAGAATGAGCTTGAAGATTTAAATATTAAAAAACTTGACCTTACAAAGGTACCAACTCAGGAAGTTATCAGGAAGCTAATCAACAAAATGAGAGAAAGATACCCAAACATATGCAGGGTTTTGATAGATGAAAGAAACAAGATAATGGCAAGAAATCTCTCTTATTTAATGAGGGAGCATCCTGAAAAAAATATCTTGGCTGTTGTTGGTGCAGGGCATGAAGAAGAGATAATAGGATTAATAAAGAAAGATTTTGACCACAAAATAAGCTATAGTTTTAATATCAACAACATTTAAAAACAAAATACTTAAATACCCACATTATTATTTAACAATAAAATGAGTGATCTCATAGATAAGACAAAGAGGTATTTTACCTTTAATCAAGAAGAGATAAAAGGAATTCTTGGATCAACATTGATTATTGCATTTATAATCTCATTCAAGCTATGGGGCCCTGGAGATGAATTTAATTTTGCATATGGCCTGAAAAATCTTTTCAACTCTATTTTAATAGTATTATTATCTATTCTTGTCCACATATCTGCACAAAAAATATGTGGGCTGCATATTGGCTTTAAAGTTGAGTTCAGGACTTTCTGGCCAGGCCTTTTGATAGCACTTGTCTTATGTTTTGTATCAAGAGGGGCTATATGGTTCCTTGTTCCAGGAGGCATTGTGCTTTATCATATGGCAAAGCACAGATTAGGATTTTTCAGGTATGGATTAAATTACTGGTCTTTAGGCATGATATCAGCAATCGGCCCATTATCTAATGTTGTTCTTGCAGCATTACTTGCAGTGATAGCATACGGGGGGGTTATAATCCCTCCAATGACCCCTATAGCAACAACAACTTTAATTGGGAGAGCAATTAGCCTTAACCTCTGGCTTGCAATCTTCACCATGCTGCCTATCCCGCCATTAGACGGAAGCAATGTATTCTTTGCAAGCAGGCTATTGTATGCCTTTGCCTTTGGCTGCATTGTTGGATATGCAATGCTTGTTCTGTTTTTAGGATTTTATTCATTAATCTTTGTGATACTTATGGGAATTATATTTTGGTTTATAACATATCAGGTAATGGAGAGGGCAGGATGATAAAAACAAAAAAAGGCGTATTGGATTTGGTTAGTATGTGGGTAGAATATGTTGCCCTGGTTGTATTGTTTATTGGATTTTTTATTTCAATGTCATCTGGCTCTGCTTTTTTAAGTTATATTATAATATTCTTATCAGGCCTCTTAACAGGAAGAATTCTTTTCCAGCAGAGGAAAGCCCTGCCTTTCAAATATTACATCCTTATGTTTGTTTTCCTTATTGGGTATATCTTAGGAACATATGTTTCTTTTGGAAGCAGAAAGGTCATTGTAATTGTTTTTATATTGTCAAATATTCTGAGTTATTACATTCATGATAAAGGGTATATAAAAAGCTAAATAGCAGATTATCTTGTTTCATCAAGAATTATTTTGTCTTTAAAACTGCCTCTTTCCCTGGCTTTCTTTTTTCTTAGAATCTCTAATTTTTCCTTGTTAATCTTTTTGAAATCACAGATAGCATAAACAACTCCCAGGATGTCGGCAAGCTCTTCTTCATTGTTGTCTTTTATAAACTCATCAACTTCTTCCTGTAGTTTTTCTTTTAGTTTCTGCCAGTATTCTTTGTCATCAGCAATATGAGTTATTGGAACTTTTCCTTTTTGCCTGATAATCTCAGGAATCCTGTCTCTCACAAGTTTATTGCATTTCATAATCAAGATGGTTAAAAGTTGATTTTTATATATTTATTGAAATTGGCAGCATTGAAAATCAAAAGATTTAAATATAAGTTATGTTATCTATTTCTAACATAAGGTTAATTATATATAACAAAATGTGTAAAATAATTAACAGAGGTAAAACAAATGAAAAAAGAATATAAATACCGTTTGGTAATAGGGCCTATAATATTGCTTATAGGTATAGCACTATTAATATTTGGGAAAATAGATGATTTAATTATAGGAACATTAATAATTGCTGGCATAGTTCTTCTGTTAAATGGTGTGCTTAAACATTTAAGATATAAAAATATGCCTGAGCGGGATGAAAGAACAAGAAAGATAGGTGCATTTGCAGCAGCTTATTCATGGGTTGTAACAATAGTATTTATTACTGTACTTTTTTGGTTGAATCACTTTGAAATATGGAAAATGACTGTTCAGCAGGCTCTTGGATTAACATTATATGTTATGATTTTTGTTACATTGATATTTCAGTGGCACCTCAAACGAAAAGGTGATGCAGAATGAAAAACATGCTTTGGTATCTTGGATTTTTAAGCTTATTGAGTTTGTTGTATTTTGTTGAGGGAAAGACTGCTTTCCTGTGGTTCCTTTGTTTTATTCCCTACTTTGCCACATACAATGCAAGTGATGAGAGATTAGAAATAAATTTTGGTAGGGCAACAAGGAATGCTTTTATGTACACTATATTTTTTGGAGTTGCAACAATTGTGTATATATACTTAACAAAAAGTATTGAATTATTTGCTCCGGCATTTATAGTCCTCTTCGGAGGAAGCCTGATTATGTGCCTTTTATCTTTGCTTTACTATGACAATGCTGGTAAAAAATGAAGACAAAAATAAAGGAACTCAGAGCTAGATATAATCTTACTCAGGAAGATCTTGCAAAGAAAGTAGGAGTAAGAAGAGAGACAATTGTTTTTTTGGAGAAGGGGAAATATAATCCCTCTCTTAAGTTAGCTCATGATGTGGCAAAGGTTTTGAAAACAACAATTGATGAATTGTTTATTTTTGATTAAGATTAAATCTTATGGCAAATGTTATATGAAATTGAAAAATAATAAGATTATTAAAAGAATAGATATTAAAAACATTTATATTTTAA
>JAFCBX010000011.1 GCA_017610505.1 Methanosarcinales archaeon
GGAGTCAACAGATTGTTCATTATATTTTTATGAACTAAAAAAAAGGGAAGAGAAAGAAAAAAATAATGAAGTTTTAAGGGAACTTTGCAAGTCATACTACACTTTATTTGACCATCCATTCACAAAAAAATACTTTAATAGCATAACAAAAAAAGAATATGAAGAAAAAAATATTTTTAAAGATATTACCTTATTTGAGAATAATTTAAGACAGAAACTTGACAGTAAACTAAATGTATGTTTAGTTGTTCTTGATTGTGTAAGGGCTAAAAACTTGAGTTGTTATGGTTATGATAAAAAAACTTCTCCTTTTCTTGATAAACTAAAAAACAAGAGTATTTTCTTTGAAAATGCATTTTCAAACTCTAATTGGACACTTCCTTCGCATTCTACCATGCTTACTGGAAAAATTCCAAGTGAACACGGTGCTTGGGGGGGAGTAAATGCCCGTTTAGATGAAAAGCAAATTAGGCTTCCACAACTTCTTAAATATAAGGGCTACCAAACAATAGGTTGTTTTTCAATAGTGTTTATGAGTCCAATGTTTGGTACTGCAAAAGGATTTGATTTTTACGAACAGGGACCAATAGAAGAATTTCTTCTTAATCCTGCACCAATAATAATTCAAAACGCATTAGAAAATGTTAAACCTGGTAAACCTTTCTTTATGATGCTAAACTTTGCAGATTCACATACCCCATACAAGACACTTTATCATGAGATGGGTTATCCCCTTGCTGATACAGACAGACCGTTAAACAAAAATCTTAGCTTTGAACCCTATGATGAGGGTGAGCTAAAAAATACCATAAATTGCTATGATGATGGAATAAAATATATGGACAAGCAGCTTGAATACCTCAAAAGCATTTTGCCTGATAATACATTATTTATCATTACATCAGATCATGGCCAGGTATTTAATGAATACAAAGGATATGCATTCCAAAATGATAAGGCCGGGCTGTATGATGAGGTTATTCACGTGCCCCTGATTATCCACCATCCTAATCTAAATCCAAGAATAATTAAGGACTTGTTTCCCTTAAAAAACATCTTTAGATTTATTCTTGATTTTGTTGATGGAAAGGAAAACATAAAGACAGAAGAGTATGTAATATCAGAAAGTGACGCATTTCTTGGGAATTTCAAGATGTTTGGAAGAAAAGAGTTCAAATACAATAAAGTGGGGGTAAGAACAAAATCATACAAATTTATAATTAGTGGAGATGGAAGTAAATCACTTTTTAAGCTTCCAGATGAAAAAAATAATCTCTATGGCCAGCCTGAATATAAAGAAATAGCAGAAAAGCTTGAAAAAATAATCATGGAAAATTCAAAACTGCCCCTTGAAGAAGTAAGATGAAACCAGAATTCAAAAGATTCAATGATTTAAAGCAAGAGGACATCAACTTAGATTTCCATATACACACAAACTATACAGATGGTCATTCAACTCCTGAAGAGATGGTTAATAAGGCCATTCAATTAAAACTAAATGCAATTGCATTCACAGAGCACGTTAACAAGACAAGTGAATGGTTTGATGAATTTAGCGAGAGAATAAACTCGTTAAAGAAAAATAAAAACATAGAAGTCTTCTTGGGTATTGAGGCAAAGGCACTTGATTTTAGTGGTAGCTTAGACGCTACTGAAGAAATGATAAAAAAATCAGACCTTGTTGTTGGTGTTGTCCATAGGTATCCTGATGGAAATGGCGGTTTGATACCAATTCAAGATGTAAAAGAGATAGGCATGGAAAAGACAGCAGAAACAGAATTTAGGCTCGCAATGGGAATACTTGACAATGGAAATGTTGATGTGCTTGGCCACCCTTTTGGAGTTTATTCAAAATTCTTTACACAATTGCCCGAGGATTATATGAGAAAACTCATGAAAAAAGCAGTTGAAAAAAACATTGCAATAGAAGTCAATACAAAATATCTCTTAGAAAACAAGAAATTCTTTAGATTATTGGGAGAGATTAATCCTTGTGTGTCAATAGGCTCAGATGCGCATCATATAGATGAAATTGCAAAAGATTTTGATATCATAAAAGAGGAGATAAAAAAATGAAACTAAATATTATGGTTACAGCTGCAGGCAGTGCAATTGCTCAGGGAATAATGAAATCACTTAAGATGTCGAGCCTTGACTTTAATTTAATCACAACAGATACCCAGCCATATGCTGCTGGATTATACAGGGGAAAATCAGGGTATATTGTTCCTATGGCAAGAGAGGAAAATTTCATTGATGAAATTATAAAAATCTGCAACAAGGAGAATATTGACTGTGTTTTCATTGGAACAGATTATGAACTTCTGAAGTTTGCTGAAAACAAAGAAAGAATAGAAAAAGAAACAAATGCAAAGGTTGTGGTCAGCAGCCCAGAAGCAATAAGAATAGCAGATGACAAGTGGCTAACTCATAAATTTTTTGTAGATAACAACTTGCCCTATATACCATCTGTTCTTTCAGATGATGTTGATGAATTACTTAAGAAAGAGGGATTTCCATTGATAATAAAGCCAAGGATAGGTGATTCATCAAAAGACACATTTATTGTTAGAAACAAAGAAGAGCTTGACAAAAAGCTTGATTATGTTCTTAACAAAAAACCAGACAACAAATACCTTTCAGAAAGTCCTGGTTTTATAGTCCAGAAATACCTTCCAAACAAAGAAGATGAATTCACATCAACAACACTTACTTTTGACAAAAAATGCTATGGTGTTCTCTCAATGAACCGGGAGATGAAGTATCCCGGCCATACAACAAAGGCAATAATAAAAGATTTTCCCGAAATAGACCGGCAGGTAAAAAAAATTGCTGAAATATTTGATGCATTTGGGCCTGCAAACTTCCAATCAAGGATTATGAATGGAATCCCTTTAGTTTTTGAGATAAACTGCAGATTTTCAGGAACAACACCCTTTTGTGCAGAGCTTTGCTTTAACACAGTTGAGGCAGCAGTAAGGCACATAGTGCTAAAGGAAAAAATCCCTAATTTAAAACACAAAAATGGAATCATACTAAGATATTTCAATGAGGTTTTCATACCTCACGACAACATTGAGCAGATTAAGAAGAACAAGTTCATAAAAAACCCAAATTCAGAAATAAACAAAGTGTTTTAAGATGAAAAAAATCCTAATAACCGGAAGCAGAGGAAGAATCGGAACAGACCTTAAAGATTTCCTAAAAAATGATTATGAGATTTTAGAGTTTGAAAAAGGGGATGAACTGTCTGAAGAAAAATTCAATGTAGATGCAATTATTCATCTTGCTGCACTTACTCCAAGAAAAGATAAAAAATTCTCGTTAAAAGAATACATTAAAGTTAATGTTGAGCTTACAAAGAAAATACTCTTTTACTCATCTAAAAATAATGTTAAAACAGTAATAATTCCAACAAGCTGGAGCTGGATGTTTAAATTAGGAGATTATCAATATTCAAAATTGCTCCAGGAAAAGGTTGCCCAAAAATACAGGGAACTTGGCCTTAATGTAATCACAATTGAGTTTCCTGAAGTTATCAACAAAAGTTACAAAGGAATAATAAAAATCTTAACTGATGGGATTAAAAACAATCAGGAAACAGTTGTTGACAGTGTAAATATTAGCACAATCACAACAGAAGCAATTGCAAAAGTCTTCAGCGAATTTATTGAAGGGAAAGCAAAGAAAGCAAATAATATTTACAAAAACTCAATCAATGTATTTAATCTTTATGAAAGAGTTAAAGAAATAATAAAAAAAGAATCTCCTGAGAATATAAAATATCTTAAAAAAGGAGTTAAAAAAATAAGAACTCCAATTATAAATGATGACAAAACAATAATTTTTCCTGATTTTGAAATAGAAAAAAGAGGTTAATAAAATGGAATGGAAAATACCTTTGTTCAAAACATATTCAGATGAAGAAGATGTAGAAGCAGTTGCAAAAGTGATAAGAAGGGGCACTTACTGGGCCAATGGTCAAGAAATTGAGCAGTTTGAGAAGAAGATAGCAGATTATCTTGGAGTTAAGTATGCCTTGGCATTTAACTCAGGAACATCTGCTTTACATATACTGCTTTTGGCACATGATGTCAAAGGCAAAGAAGTCATTGTTCCATCTTTTACTTTTATAGCTACAGCTAATGCAGTTATACTTGCCGGGGGAAAGCCAGTTTTTGCTGAATCAGAGCCAGAGACTTTTGGCCTTGATGCAGAGGATGTTGAAAAAAGAATTACCAATAAAACAAAAGCAATAATTCCATTGCACTATGGCGGTTTTCCTTCAAGAGATATTGAAAAATTGAGAGAAATTGCAGATAAAAATAACCTTTTATTGATTGAGGATGCAGCAGAATCAATTGGTTCCCACATAAATGGAAAAAAAATAGGAACTTTTGGTGATTCTGCAATACTCAGCTTCTGCCAAAACAAAGTTTTAGCCATAGGAGAAGGAGGAATGATTGTAACAGATTCAGAAGAGATATATGAAAAAGCAAAATTATTAAGATCCCATGGCAGAGTAGAGTTAACAGAGGATTATTTCTCTTCAACAAAAGATAATGACTATATTAAAGCTGGCTATAATTTCAGAATGCCAACAATCTGTGCAGCACTTGGGCTTTCACAGTTTAACAAGATTGAAAAAATCATAAAAATAAGAAGAGAACATGGACATTACCTTAGTGAATCTCTCTCAAAAATTGATGCTATAACAATTCCAAAAGAGCTTGAAAATCACTTTCAGGTCTACCAAATGTACACAATACAGTTAAAAGATAAAAAAACAAGGGATGCTTTACAACAACATTTGGTAAAAAACGGAATAATGAACAAGATATACTTTGAGCCGGTCCACCTTAAGACGCTCTACAAAAAGGACTATGGATACAAGGAAGGGGATTTGCCAAAAACAGAAACATTATCAAATAATGTATTGAATATACCTCTTTATCCTGATATGAAAAAAGATGATTTGGATTATATGATAAAAACAATACAGGATTTTTTCAAAAATAAGTGATAAAAATGAAAGAACTAAACAAAATATTAGTAAATAACTCAGCTACAATAAAAGAAGCAATGAGGGTTATAGACCGGGGAGCAATAAAAACAGCAATAGTTGTAGACAAATCAAACAAGCTTTGTGGAATGGTAACTGATGGTGACATAAGAAGAGGAATATTAAGGGGAATAGGTATTGATGAAAAGGTTTCTGAGGTTATGAATAAAAATCCTGTTTATGCTAATGTGAACAGTACAAAGGATGACATATTGAATATAATAAAGAAAAAAAAGAGTGTACTCAACCTTCCTTTAGTTGATGAAAATAAAGTAGTGAAGGATTTTGTAGTTGTGTCTAAGGGAACAGAAATATCTTATTTTAATAAGGGTTTAATAGTCAAAAACCACATTAAAAAAATACTTGTCATAGGTGGTGCAGGTTACATCGGCTCTGTTCTTGTAAGAAAACTTCTTAACAAGGGTTATGAAGTTAATGTTTTAGATAACTTCACGTATGGAAAAAAGTCTCTTGAAGGAATTAAATTAAATCCAAAACTAAAAATAATAGAGGGCGATACAAGGCATATAAGCTATGTAAGCGAGGCATTGCAGGATGTTGATGCAGTTGTTCATTTAGCAGAAATTGTTGGGGATCCTGCATGTGCATTAGACACAAGAAAAACACAAGAAATAAACTATCTTGCGACAAGGACAATAGCGCTTATGTGCAAGCACTTCCAAATAAACCGCATGGTTTATGCATCCTCATGCAGTGTTTATGGTGCATCAAAAGGAAATGAGCTATTGAATGAGGAATCAGAGCTTAATCCTGTTTCTTTATACGCAAAGATGAAGATCGCATCTGAGAACGCACTGACCGAGATGATGGATGAAAATTTCAGGCCAACCACATTAAGGCTTAGCACTGTTTTTGGTTTTTCACACAGGCCAAGATTTGATTTAGTTGTCAACCTGCTTACAGCAAAGGCATTGAAGGAGAATAAAATAACTATATTTGGAGGTGACCAGTGGAGGCCAAACGTTCATGTTGCAGATGTTGCAGACACAATAATATCTGTTCTGGAGGCTCCGATTGATGCTGTTGGAGGAAAAACCTTTAATGTTGGAACAGAAGAGAACAACTACACAATCAATAAGATAGGTGAGCTGATAAAAGAGGCAGTCCCTTCAGCAAATGTTGTTATAGAAGACAAGGATGTTGACAAAAGAGATTATAAAGTGGATTTCAGTAGGATAAGAAAAACTCTTGGAATCAAAATGAGAATGAGTGTGTCTGATGGGATAAAAGAAATAAAAGAAGCTTTTGAAAAAAATCCTGATTTGGATTACACTAAAAGAAGATATAGCAACATTAAATTTTTAGAAAAGAATCATCTTAAATAATTGAATCATAAACCTCAACATACTTCTCAATAATATTACCCCAGTCGAAGTTCTTTTTTACTATCTCTCACTTTTTTTATTCTTCAACAAAAACATTTATAAACTTATACATAATTCTATGTATAATGGAAAACAGGACAACAATACAGGTTTCAGAGGGCCTAAGGAAGAAGATAAGGGTTTTAGCTGCAAAGAGAGACATATCCTACCAGAAGCTTTTATCTGACATGATATCTGTTTTTGGAGAATTAGATAAAGACAAAACAATAATCTCAATACCAAGCAAGCTGGCAGACAAGCTTCACAACACTATCAAGGACACTGATTTTAAGACAATAAGCGAGTATGTCACTTTCCTTATCAGGCTGATTCTGTATGAAAAAGCAGAAAAATCAAAAGAGATTGATGTAACCAAAGTCAAAAAAAGGCTAAAAAAATTAGGGTATTTTTAAAATGGATCATTTAGATGAGCTTGAAAGCAAAAGCATCTATATAATAAGGGAAGCATACAAGCAGTTTCACAACATAGCAATGCTCTGGTCAATAGGAAAGGATTCCTCAACATTATTGTGGCTCTGCAGAAAAGCCTTCTTTGGAAAAATCCCCTTTCCAATAGTGCATATTGATACAAGCTATAAATTTAAAAAAATGATAGAATGGAGAGATGAATATGCAAAAAAATGGAAACTAAACTTAATAGTCGGAAGAAACGAGGAAGCAATAAAAGCAGGCATGGGCCCAAAGAGCAAGCTTGCATGCTGCACTGCATTAAAGACAGATGCATTAAAGCAGACAATAGACAAATATAAATTCAAGGCATTACTATTAGGTATAAGAAGGGACGAGCATGGTATAAGGGCAAAGGAAAGGGTCTTCTCACCAAGAAATCAAGAATTTAAATGGGATTATAAAAACCAGCCCCCAGAACTATGGGACCAGTACAAATCAAAGCAGTCTGATGAAGAGCACATAAGAGTACATCCTCTTTTGCACTGGACAGAAGTTGATATATGGGAATACATTAAAAGAGAAAAGATTCCTATTGTTGATTTGTATTTTGCAAAGAATGGAAAGCGCTATAGAAGCATTGGCTGCGAGTGCTGCTGCAGTCCCATTAATTCTGATGCAGATAACATTGATAAGATGATACATGAGCTTAAAACAACAAACACTTCAGAGAGGGCAGGCCGGGCTCAGGACAAAGAATCAGCATACATGATGCAAAAACTAAGAAGCTTGGGGTATATGTAAAATGAGAAGCATAAAATATGTTTTTAAAGGAAAACCACAAAATTTAGATGATTGTTTGGATTTTTCACACAAAGAAACACCAAAAAAAGTTTCATTAAACTTAACCACAAATGAGTATATATCTGAAATGTATATTCTTAATCAATTTATTGGAAATTACAATTGGAAATTTAAGAATCTAACTGTTGAATATAAAGAGATTTATGGCGGTTGCTTTTACCATGAAAAAGAAGAAAGGCAAAAACTAAGTGTTGACAATGCAAACAAGAGATTAGAGGATTATCTTTCAAGACTGGAAAAATTAGGAATTAAAGTTATTGGAAAGGAAAAAAGATTTGATTATTCAATAATCTACAAAAAGAAAAAATGATATTTGAACTAGCTTTAGGCGTTGGAATAGCAATAATGATTGTGGCATTTTTTGCAGAGTATATAGATTCCAGCCTTGGCATGGGTTATGGAACAACACTTACACCTTTATTGTTATTGTTTGGCTTTAATCCATTGCAGGTTGTTCCTGCTATTCTGCTTTCAGAATTAATAACAGGGCTTTTAGCTGGCTTTACTCATCACAAGGCCGGCAATGTAAACTTTAAGCCAAAGTCAACAAATATAAGATACATAATGAAAAGATTAAAAGAACTTGGCTATGTTGAAAGCTTTAAAAGAGGAATTCCAATTCACCTTAAAATAGCATTGGTGCTGGCTGCATGCAGCATCATCGGAACAATTGCTGCTGTGTTCATAGCAGTAAATATCCCTAAATTCTGGCTTAAGCTTTACATAGGGTTATTGGTTATGGTTATTGGCGGAGTTATATTGTTTACATTAAACAAGAATTACAAATTCAGCTGGAAAAAAATCCTCGGCCTGGGGTTTATTGCATCCTTTAACAAGGGGATATCAGGAGGGGGCTATGGCCCTGTTGTAACAGGTGGCCAGCTGTTGTCAGGAGTAAGTGGAAGGAATGCTGTAGGCATAACCTCTTTGGCAGAAGGCCTTACATGCGCAGTTGGTGTTGTGGCTTATCTTCTAACAAAATCAATCATTGACTGGAGATTAGCCCCATACTTAATCATTGGAGCAGTGATTTCAGTTCCTTTTTCAGCACTAACAGTAAAAAAAATAAAAACAAGAACACTGGCTATTATAATTGGCATAGTAACATTAATCCTTGGAGCATTTACAATAATAAAAACAATAACCGGCTAAAATGGAAAAAGAAAATATGAATATAGTAATTGTAGGCCATGTTGACCACGGAAAATCCACATTAATAGGCAGACTGCTCTATGATACAAGAAGTCTGCCACCTGATAAGTTTGAAGAGGTAAAAAATACATGCAAATCCTTAGGTAAGGATATGGAGTTTGGATTTATATTAGATCATTTACAGGAAGAAAGGGAGCAGGGAATCACAATTGACACATGCCAGATTTTCTTCAAGACACCTAAAAGAAATTATGTAATAATTGATGCCCCTGGTCATGTTGAATTCATAAAAAACATGATAACAGGAGCATCGCAGGCAGAGGCAGCAATATTAATAATAGATGCAAAAGAAGGAGTGAAAGAGCAGACAAAAAGGCATGCATATATTCTTGGCATGCTCGGGCTAAAGCAAATCATAGTCCTCATAAACAAAATGGACTTGGTTGATTACAAAGAAAAGAGATTTAATGAAGTTAAAGATAACTTAATAAAATTCTTACAAAATTTAAAATTAAAACCATCTTATATTGTTCCAATTATTGCAAAAGACGGTGACAACATAGCAAAGAGATCAGACAAGATGGATTGGTACAAAGGAAAAACATTCCTTGAATGCCTGGATGGATTTGAGGTTATGAAAAAAAATTATGAAAAGGCTCTAAGGTTTCCAATACAGGATGTCTATAAAATTGATGGCAATAGGATTTTTGCTGGCAGGGTTGAGTCAGGAACAATAAAAAATGGTGATGAAATAACTATCCTCCCAACAAACACAAAAACAAAGGTTAAGTCTGTTGAAAAGTTCCTCAAAAATTCCACAAAGGCAGGGGCAGGGGAAAGCATTGGCATAACTACAGAAGACCAGTTATTTATAGAAAGGGGAAATGTTATATCTCATCCTAATAACCTTCCTAAAGTTACAGACAAAATAAAAGCAAATGTTTTCTGGATGTCTAAAAAAGATTTTAATATCAATGAGATGATAACCCTAAAACTTGCTACTCAGGAAGTCTCTGCAAAGATTGAAAAGATAGAAAAAAAGATTAACTCAGCAACACTTGAGGAAATAAAACAGGACAAAAACACACTAAAAAACAATGAAGTCGGAACAATGATAATAAAGACCTTAAGCCCAATTGTAGTAGATGATTTCAATTATGTTCCCGAGCTTGGAAGGTTTGTCTTTGAAAAGGATATGATAACCTCTGCAGGGGGTATAATAACCAAATAACACAAAGTTTAAATATATGAACCAATTAGTATAAATAGTTGATATAAATGGTTCAATTAATTGAACTTTTCGGAAATAAGAAATTAATGAAAATACTTGACTTTTTCATAAAAAACTCTTCTACAAGAATAACACAAGCAGAGCTTATCAAAAAGACAAAGATAGCAAAAGCAACTGCTGTAAAATGGATGCGTTATCTCGTAATGAATGACATGCTAAAACTTGAAAAAATAGGCGTTTCTCACATCTATCAGCTAAACAATGAAAGCCTGATAGTAAAGCACATAAAAATAATGCAAACCTTGCTTTTACTTCAGGGATTAAACAATCTAAAAGAAAAAGAATTAGAAATTTATTTATATGGCTCTGCTTCAAGAGGAGAAGACACAGAAAAAAGCGATATAGACATCCTGATAATAGGAAAAACAAAAAGAAGTGAAATAGTTGATTTTATAGAAAATATTTCCAAAAACATAAAAAAGAGAATAAGTTTTACTGTCTTCAGCCCTGTTGAATGGTCCATGATGAGAAAAAAGGATAAGGCATATTATGAGAGAATTGAAAAAGATAAGATAAGGTTAATATGAATATAAAAGAATGCTTGGCTAGAGGATATTTGAAAAAGCTTAATTCAGACTTTGAACTTGCTGGTAAGGAAATCAATGAAGCAAAATATGATGTAGAAAAAGCCAAAAAGGCTTTTGATGACGAGGATTATAAATGGTGCATAATAAAAGCATATTATGCTATGTTTCATGCAACAAAGGCAGTCCTGTTTGCATCAGGGTATGTTGAAAAGAGGCATATTGCTGTATTAATAGTTCTTGAAGATCTTGAAAGAAAAGGAAAAATATCCGCTGATTCTGTAATAGACTTTAAGGCAGCAATGACTTCAAGAGAAGATGCTGATTACCATTATTCCTATTCGCAGGAAATTGCTGAGCACGAGCTTCAGGCAGCAATAAATTTTTTAGATGAAATGGAGAATTTTATATTAAAGAAAAACACTGGAAAATGATAGTTGTTTTTGCAATTGATGCATTGGAATTTAAAAAAGTAGAGGAATATAATTGTGAGAACCTAAAACAAAAATATTACGGAAAAACAGATATCTCTGAGTTTTCTGAGCCAAGAACCATGGTACTCTGGAGCTCTTTCATGACAGGTAATAACAAGGAAAAAGAGGTTCTTGATAATGGCAATAAAGAGATGTGGAATAAAAAATGGAAAATAGAAGAAACTTTCTTTAAGAACTTCAAAAATCCTGCAGTAATTGACCTTCCGGGCTATTCCTACGAGCTTGATGTGCATGAAACGTCAAGAAAACTTTTGAAAGAATACTTTGAGACAGATGACCCTGAAAAAAAGGAGAAGGTTAAAGAGCAATACAATAAAGATGCGCTTGAGCATCATAAAAAGGTCAAGGAAGAGTTTCTAAAAGCACTTGATGGGAATCATGATTTTGTATTGTGTTATTTCAGCGTCGTTGATGTTATAGGCCACTTGAACTTCGGCAACAGCATAATGATGAAGATGCTTTACAGGGAAATGGATGATATTGCAAAAATGATTGAAGAAAAATACAATTGCCCTATATTAATCATATCAGATCACGGCATGAAGGCAATAGGCCAGTTTGGAGACCATTCGGAATATGGATTC
>JAFCBX010000080.1 GCA_017610505.1 Methanosarcinales archaeon
TAACATTCAAATTCTGTATTGTGACAATCCACAAGAACTTGCAAAAGTAGATTTTGACGGAGAAGCTAAGAAACCTCAAAGTTTACCAAATGTTAAGATGGAGAAGTTTTTAACGCTATCTCCCCAAAATGCCATAAAAGATATTGATAGAGAGTATTCATTGATAGAATATCCTGTTAAGGATAATTCATCCTTGGTCAAATTTTATCAAGTAAGAGATAGATTTACTGAACAAATTTTGAGAACTCAAACAGGGAATGTAGTTTATGTTTGTGGATTAGACCACATCTTTGGAGACTACCATCCAAATCTTTTTGATAGGTTGGCCGATATAAACCCTCAAAGAATGAAATTAAGTGAAGCAGACAAATTATAAAATCTCGCCTCTTTAAAAGTTAAGGACTCATTCTCAATTGCATTTAACAATTATTAAACAAAATATTCAGTAAAATAAGGAAAGATTAATATAAAACCATGCCTTATTGAGAGGCATGAAAAAAGAGATAAGGGTTTTGGGAATTGATGATGGGCCTTTTGACAAGTTCAATGATAAAGAGGTTATTGTTATTGGAACTGTTTATCGCGGAGGCTCTTTTATTGATGGTGTTCTTTCAACTAAAGTAATGGTTGATGGTAATGACTCAACAGAAAAACTTGTTAAGATGATAAACAAATGTAAATTTAAACCGCAACTGCAAGCTATTATATTAGATGGAATAGCTGTTGGAGGGTTTAATGTGATTGATGTTTCTTATTTGAATAAAAAAACAGGAATTCCTGTAATTGTTGTAATGAGGGATTATCCTGATTTCAGGAAAATAGAAAAAGCGTTAACAAAACTTAATCACAAAGAAAAAATAAAGCTGTTGAAAAAAGCAGGAAAAGTATATCAATTAGATGATATCTTTATTCAGGCCATTGGACTAACCTTAAAACAAGCAGAGGAAATAATTGACATAACCTGCACTCATTCTTTGGTGCCTGAGCCATTAAGAGTTGCTCATTTAATTGCAAGTGGTGTTGTTGATGGAGAATCAAGAGGAAGGGCATAATAATTTAAACTATATACTAAACTAACGAAAAGTTAATATAGTTAAAGGGAAGTGATTGTTTCTTTTATAGGATAACAAAGGCGACCTGATGGAAATAATTTTTTTAGGAACAGGAGCAGCAGAAGGGATTCCTTCAATAGACTGTGATTGCAAGCATTGCAGAATTGCTTTGGAAAAAAAAGGAAAATTTGTTAGAAAAAGAACTTCTTTGTTATTTAAGATAAACAGCTTTAACCTTTTGGTTGAAACACCACCAGATATTGGGCATCAGCTGATAGCCCACAATATAAGGGACCTGCATGTTATTTTATTAACACATAACCACTTTGATCATACGGGTGGCATTAAGGAATTTGAATACTGGAAGAAAAACATAACATTATTTGCTGAGAAAGAAGTGATGGAAAGTGTTGTAAAGGAATACTGGACAGACAAATTAGATAAGGTTTTTCTTAAAGTGCCATGTTATGCAGGCTCTATACTGAACTTTGGAAGCTTTACAATAACCCCTTTTCCAGTGCACCACTCACTAACTACCCCTACCTACGGCTTTATGATAAACTATAAAAATCAGAAGATTGCTTATTTGTCTGATGCTAAAAGCCTTGGAAAATATGCGTCATATTTATTGAAGGATGTTGATATAATAATTGCTAATACACCTTTTTTTGACCAATTAGCAGAAAACCATTTGTCAACAGTAGAAGCTATTAAGCTTAAAGATGAGCTGAATGCAAAAAAGCTTGTTCTTACGCACATAAACCATTATAACAAGCCATATGATGAATTGGTTAGTTACTGCAGCCAGTTCAAGGATGTAATTGTGGCATATGACGGCATGAAGATAATCATCAATCATGATTGATTTTATACATAATAGAACTTATTTTCCTTTTTCTGCTTGCTGTCCATCTGTGAATTTAGCTTGTTTGCCCTTGGCCGATGTGATTCAGGATCTCTTCTGAATGTCATATCAAGAACTTTAAGGAATTTGTTCATTCCCTGTTCCATTGAAAAAGGGCCATGCACAATTCCACTAACTGCTGGAACACCGTCAAAGACAATAAGCTCTTCAGAAAGATAGTCAATAAACAGGATGTCATGGTCAACAACAAGCATTGTTTTTTCTTTTGATTCAGCTATTTCCTTTATAACCTTTGATACTGCCAATCTCTGCTCAACATCAAGGTAGGCAGATGGCTCATCCAATAAGTATAAATCAGCTTCTTTTGAAAGGCATGCAGCAATAGAAACCCTTTGCAGTTCGCCGCCAGACAATTGGTTAATCTTTTTCAAAAGCAGGGGTTTTATTTCAAGAGGCCTTATTATTTGTGTGCTGTAATTTGCAACAGCATCTTTTAAGACAGATGCAACAATCTCATCTGATTCTGTGTTAATGTACTGCGGCTTGTAGGAAACCCTGACTTTTTCTTTAATAGATCCTTTGTCAATCTTTAGGACTCCTGCAAGCATCTTAACAAATGATGTTTTTCCAATAGCATTTTCCCCTAAAATTCCAACTACTGTATTCTTGTAAACAGTGCCTTGTTTTGCATCAAGCTTAAAGTTTCCTAATTTTTTTTCTATTTCTGTCCATCCAGTAAGGATATTTTGTTTTTTCATTTTTACAGGAGGCTTTGCAATAAATTTTATTGCATGATCCCTGAATCTTATATTTTCCTCTTTAAGATAGCCGGAGAGATAAACATTAATTCCTGCTTTTGCTGATTTTGGCTGTGAAACAACACCATAACAGCCTTCCTTACCATACATTAAATGAATCAGGTCAGCTATGTAATCTAATATTATTAAATCATGCTCTACAACAAGAACAGCTGTTTCCTCGTCTGCTAGTTCTCTTATAAACTTGCTTACTATAATTCTCTGCTTTATGTCTAAATAAGATGTTGGCTCATCAAAAACATAGAGATTTGCTTTTTTCAATACAGCTGCTGCAATAGCTACACGCTGCAGTTCTCCGCCAGAAATATCTTTTATATTGTGGTCTAGTATTTTTTCTATTTCAAGTTTTTCTGCAATTTCTTTAATCTTATTTTTCTGGTCAACTTTCTTTAACAACTCAGTTACTTTTCCATTAAATTTTTTTGGAATAAGGTCAACTTCCTGCGGCTTGTAGGAAATTGTTATTTCTTTGTCCCTTACTTTTTCAAAGAAAATTTGTGCTTCTGTTCCCTTGAAGAACTCAATTAAATTATTAATATCAAACTTTTTTTTAGATAAATCACCCATATTTGGATTTAAAACACCAGCTATTATCTTTATTGCAGTTGATTTTCCAATTCCATTTTGGCCAAGAATTCCAACAACCTTTCCGAATATTGGTATTGGCAGGTTGTAAAGATGAAAGCCGTTTTTGCCGTAGATTGATTTTCCAATTCCATTTTGGCCAAGAATTCCAACAACCTTTCCGAATATTGGTATTGGCAGGTTGTAAAGATGAAAGCCGTTTTTGCCGTAGATGTGAATTGGGTCTTTTTTCAGCTCTTCTGGCAAATTAATAATATGAATTGCCTCAAATGGGCACCTGTTTGAGCATATTCCGCAGCCAGTGCACAGAGATTCATCTATTTCAGGCTTCCCATCTTCCCCAATTATAATGCATTCCTCTCCTGTCCTGTTCCTTGGGCATAGTTTTATGCACAGGTTCTGGCATTTGGCCGGATTGCAGTGCTCTTTCCTAATAACAGCTATTCTTGTCATATTGTGAGTAGGTTGGCCAATTACTTATTAAATTTTTGGATTTTAACATAGCTTGCTGTTATATTCCTTGCTAAGGTGTAACCTTGCCCCCTAAATCTCATTTTCAAAAATAAAGGGTAAAAAGGCCATTGGCTGGCCATGGAGAATTTAATTCTTTCATAGTTACTCATGATATAGAAATGATGAGAAAATTTGAGGGCCTTGAAGGGGTTTTATTTAAGAAAGTCGCTGATTACGATGATGACAAAAAGAAAAGATGGAAGCATAGTATCACCCAGATTCTATAAGTAGTTCTTAAGCGTGTCCAAGGTATTAGTATAAAACTTTCTTCAGGTAATCTAAAGCTCGTTGAGCTAAGTATTTCCCAAGTTCTTCAGGTTTTATCTGTTCAATCATTTTTCTTTCATAGTCCTTGGGGAAATAATGTTTTTTAAATTCATCCATTGTCCTGAATTCTAAGGTTTTATTTGTCATAAAGAAGATGATATATCTAAAGTATATAAATTTAACTAGTCACAAAACATTATTTTTGCTAACATCTATTAAACGAGCTTAAAACCCATAAGATGTTTAGGTGGCTGGCTGTTAAGAACTTAAAAT
>JAFCBX010000081.1 GCA_017610505.1 Methanosarcinales archaeon
AGGTATAAGAAAAAAACATGGCATGGGTTGTTTTGCTATCTTAAACTTGCCAAAGATAGAGAATTTACTTAAAAATGGAGATGTTGTTATTGATGGCCTTTATAGCTGGTCAGAATATAAAATATTAAAGGAGAAATTTAAAGATAACCTTACAATAGTTGCTGTTTATGCATCACCTAAAATAAGATATGATAGGCTAACCAAAAGAAAATTAGGCAAAGATGACACTAAACTAAGAAGCAGGCCTATGACTTATGAACAGGCAAAATCAAGGGATTATGCAGAAATAGAGAATATAGAAAAAGGTGGGCCAATAGCAATGGCTGATTTTACAATAATGAATCAAGGGACAATAGAAGAGCTTTACAAGGAAGTGGAGGATGTTTTAAATGAAATCAGAAAAAAAGAGTGAATATAAAAGGCCAACTTGGGATGAATATTTTATGGAAATAACTGAAGCAGTTGCAAAAAGGTCAACTTGTGACAGAGGTAGAATGGGTTGTGTTATTGCAAGAGATAAGCAGATTCTTGTAACAGGTTACGCAGGAGCACCCTCAGGATTGCCACATTGCGATGAGGTTGGCCACCAGATGAAAACAGTCACCAACGAAGATGGCACTGTTTCAAAACACTGCATGAGAACAACACATGCAGAGCATACTTTATATTGTAAGATGACTCCATGCAGCACTTGTGCAAAAATGATTATCAATGCCGGCATTAAGCGTGTTGTTTGCCAGAAAAAATATCATGCTGGTAAAGAGACAGAGGAAATGTTTAAAACAGTGGGTATTAAACTGGAATTTATGAATGATGAAATAGAACATTATGATAATCAGTAGTCAAAAATTTATTTAAAACTATAACTTTAAATAATAATAATTTTTTCTTATTAATATGCTTACAGAAAAACACTACAAGGAAATAAAAGAAGAGCTTGATAACTGCAAGAGGCCTTTATTCTTCTTTGACGATGATCCTGACGGGCTTTGCTCTTTTCTCTTGCTTTACAGGTATAAAAGAGAAGGGAAAGGCATTGTTGTAAAGAGCAGCCCTGAACTCAAGCCAATGTTTATAAAAACTGTTGAGAATTACAGCCCAGACAAAGTATTCATAGTTGACAAGCCAATGGTAAGCCCTGACTTTATTGATGCTGTCAAAGTTCCAATAATATGGATAGACCATCATGACATTATCAAGAACAGCGGAACAAAATATTACAATTCAAGAAAAGACGGCTTTGGAGAGCCTGCATCATGCATCTGCTACAGGGTTGTAAAGCAGGATTTGTGGATTGCAGCATGCGGTGCAGTTGGTGACTGGTACCTCCCAGATTTTATAGAAGAATTCTCAGAAAAATACCCTGATTTATTATCTTCAAAAATAAAAAAGCCGGAAAAAGCATTGTATGAGACAAAACTTGGAGAGATTGTAAGAATACTGTCTTTTATTCTCAAGGGGAAAACATCAGAGGTTTTGAGCTGCATTAAGATACTCACAAGAATAAAAACACCTTATGAGCTGCTTAATAATGAGACTTCCCAGGCAAACTTTATTATTAAAAGGTTCAATAAAATAAAAGAAGAATATGAAGCCATGCTTAAAAAAGCTCTTAAAAATATTGAGGACAATAAAATGCTTTTGTTCACATACTCAAACACAATGAGCTTTACAGGTGACTTGTCAAACGAGCTTCTTTACAGGTTCCCAAAAAAATTAATAATTGTGGCAAGAGAAAAATCAGGAGAGATGAAATGCAGCCTTCGCTCATCAGGCCATGTTTCAGTCTCAAACATACTAAAAAAAGCACTTGTTGGAATTGACGGCTACGGCGGCGGCCATGAGCATGCCTGCGGTGCATGCATAAAAAAAGAAGATTTTACAAGGTTTGTTGAGAACATAAGAAAAGAATTATAAATTTTACAGACTATTATCCCAAAGGCCTGCAAAATAAAAATAAAAAAATAATTGGTTTTGATTTATACTTAAATTAACCTCATCTCTTCTTCTTTTTCTTTGCTTTCTTCTTTTTTGCCATGAGATACACCTCTTTGAATTTGGTTAATTATTAATGTATGAACTTGCTTATTAACCTTTCGATTTTAGAAATCCCCCGACGATAATTTGAAGATTTTTATTAAGAAAAATCTACTTATTTTCATCTGAAATTAATTTTGAGAATGCCCTATTATTTAGTTGACAAAAGATTTAAATAGTATGTATTGCAGGATATTGGTATTCCAAGATTTCTTGGAAAATTTGTGGGTATTAAAGTGGATAAGAAATTAATTATTGCAAGATATGAGAACAGGGAGAATATTCAACGTTTGAGAATGGTGGGTCCAATCTCGATAGAGGTTATTGATAATATTTTTTTACCTCGTAATCCAAACACCCGGTGCGCAGTGGAAGATGGATTAGGTTATGGTGAGGCTAGCCTTTTAGTAGAATCTGAAGATAATTGTCCAGGCTTAGTTAAGGAACTGAATGATGAATTAAAAGAGCAGAATTATAATATAGAATATAGGGGAGTTATTTCTGTTCATCCTAAGGAATTATCATCTTTAAAAAAACCACAGGATTTATATGACCTAGTCAGGGAAACATTAATTAAGGAAAGTAATGGAGAAATAAAGCCAGAAGATCTAGTAAAATTGGATTATCAAAAAACCTTAGATGATATTAACAAAATTTAAATACTATTTAATAAAATCATGGGTTATGTACAAATCAACCAAAAAAGGAGGAAAAAACAAAACCCATAAAATAAAATATAATTTTAAAAAACCAAATTCTAAAATAATCATTTTCTATGCAATTCTTATATTTTTAACCATCCTTCTCTCTTTTTTCTATTTCAATGCAATAAAGAGAGTACCTTCTAACTTTACTTCAATACACTATTATGAATATTATGTCACCTCGGTTGTCTTAACTGAAAAAATAGTTCACTTTGATATTCCAGAATTTTACCACCTGTTTGTGTATAGTTTCCCGGATAAGTTAATTGCTATAACCAGAATTCCTTTTTTCATAATCTTTAAGCCTACAACATTTGTATTTAATTTCTCAAACTATTTCATAAACATAATACTCCTCATATTTTTATTCAAAACATTACTCAGAATAGAAAAACCATTCAGGGCATTTACTTTCACTCTTCTCATATTTGGAAGCAAATTCTTTCTTGAAATGCTATTGTCTTCCTATGTTGATTTAAGCTACATGCTGATATTTTCAATATTCCTTGTATATTTATATGAATTTGATAAAGATTACAAAAAAAATAATATTTCATTGGTTTTTTTAGTTTTTCTTCTGTTTTTTACAAAAAATATGAGTTACATAGCAATTCCAATACTTTTAGTGTTTCTAACTTTTTATTATTATTTTTATAAGAAAGAAAAAAAACAATACTTGAAAAGAATATGGTTAATATTTTTTATTGGTTTTTCTATATATTTTGTAATATCAACCGGGTTAGTACAAGAGAGATTAACATATGAGCTTGATCAAGGCGGATGTGCAGATTTTAAAACAGGAAATTTATTTTTCACAATTAAATCATTTATAAAATTCATCTTAAATAACTTCCATGAAAGTGTTTTTAAAAATTGCTTATTTTTGTTTAAATTTAAATCTTTGACAATATCAATAGCACTATACCTGGTTTTAGCTTACAACATATTTAAGAAGAAAAATTTATTTTGGGTTTTGATGTTTATATTCTCCGATATATTTCTGGTCTTTTTTTATAATATCAAGGGGCATCACTTTGAGTTTAGATATGTCACAATGTTTTACTTAATTTATTTTTATCTGTTTTATGATTTTATTTATGTAATCTGCAGGAGATTATTCAGGAAATACGGCAACCATATGCTTTTATTTATCATAAGCTTATTGTTTTTGTTTAATTTT
>JAFCBX010000082.1 GCA_017610505.1 Methanosarcinales archaeon
TTCCCCTACTTTCTTAACATCGCAGATAACGCTTGAAAGCGCAATTGCTGAATTCTCAAACAGTTCTTTCAGGGTTTTTCCATAGGCCTCGAACATTACATCTGAGGTTAAATCATCTATAAATTTGTATTTTTCCATGTTCAGTAGGTTACGACATCATTCAATTCAAATGGCTTGTCTTCCTCTTCCTTTTTTTCTTCTGCTGAGCTGTCAAACATGTTAAACGTTCCTTCAGAGACTTCTGGTATTTTCTTATTTTCATCTCTTGATCTGTATTCCTCTCCAATAAGGCTTGAGAGCATCTTTATTAGCTTTTTAATCTCTTCAGCAGAATCCTCTTTTGTGTCTATTGTGATTTTCATAGGGCAGCCTCCTTTTTATGAATAACTAAGGTATTGGCCTATTCTTATTTAAACATTTCTGAAAAACATACAAAAATTTTATTAAGTTGCTCTTATTATTATTGTTAAATGTCAGACTCATTATTAGATTTTAAAAAAAGCATCAATAACTTAAGAAATTCTCTTAACAACATAATTTCTAAGAAATTAAATCTTAAAAAGCAGAAAACCAAGAGACTGTTTGATTTCAGGCAGAACAAGGAAGATTACATGAGGGCATCTCTTTCTAATTCAATGAAAGAACTTAAGTCATCTGCATGGGCCCTTTCTGGAATTTACAATATAAACAAAGCAAACGAGCAAAATATAATAAAAATACTTGAGCTTGTCATAAAAACTGAGAAGAAATATCAAATGTCTAATTTTGAAGACATGCTTTCATGCCTTGAAAATATAGCTGAAATCACAGCATTGCTTAAATCAGGAGCACTAAAAGAGGCTGAACTAAACTTTGATATTCCAACATTGCCATCAAGCATAGAGCCAGATGTGATGGCAGACATCAGGGAGCTTAAACGCTGTTTTAATGCAAAATGCTATCGCTCTTCAACAATACTCTGCGGCAGGATATTAGAAACTGCCTTGCACAGAAAATACTTTGAAGCAACAAATAAAGACATACTCGAGACCAGCCCTGGAATTGGCTTGGGTAATTTAATAGCAAAGCTCAATAATAAGATTGAGTTTGACCCCGGCATAAAAGACCAGATTCATTTAATAAACAAAGTAAGAATCTCATCTGTTCACAAGAAAAAAGATGCGTTTTTCCCAACAAAGCAGCAGGCCTATGCAATAATACTTTACACTCTTGATATATTAAAAAAATTATTCAAACAATAAAATTACCTGAGAAAAATCTTATTGTTTGAGTTTAAAAGAACATAAAATAATGTTTTATATTTCTCTGGGTTGTCAAAGATAGTTTTCAGTGCCTCAACAGTCTTTTCAAATTTCCATTTAAGTTCCTGTGCAAACTCTTTTGCAGATATTTCACTCTTTCTTGTTTTCAGGGAAATAAATACACTATTCATTTTTTCAAGGTCCTTTTCATTAATTTGCTGCATTTTTATTTTTTCATTGCCTTTTCTAGTGTTGCCTCAAGCTTTGCAACAGCATCATCTGCCTCTTTCTTGCTTTTAACACCTGTGCAGACTATCTTGCCATTAGAGAACAACAAAAAGCTTGCCTTTGGCTCTTTGATTTTATAAACCAATCCTGGAAACTGCTCTGGCTCATACTCAACATTCCTTAGCTTCATAACCAAATCATTGAGGTTAAGTGCAAAGCCCAAAGCTCCTGAGGCAACCATATTCTGGACTTTTATTTCAGGCTCGATAGTTATCTTGACTTTTACCCTCTCTAAAAGCTTCATTATCTTATGGATAGACTCTTTTACTTCCTTCATTGTCTTTGCACCAGTGCAGACAACACGCCCTGTTGTAAAGAGAAGTGCTGATGATTTTGGTGTCTTTAATCTTATAACAAGACCTGGAAACTGCTCTGGATTATACTCTGTATTTGGCAGAGTTGATGCTATCTTCTCTAAGTTTAATGGATGCTGAAAATCTGTAGAAACAACCATATTGACAATTCTTATTCCTCTAGCCATTTTTAAACCCCCATATAAGCCTTTTTAAAGGCCTTTTTAAATGAATAAAAACTGCTTACTCATAAACCTTTCGGTTTTTAAACAAGGATTCCATGATTTTAGACTTATTGCGGCATTCCTAGAAAGTTTTAAATAACTGTACAATGGTTAGAAGTAGGATAACAATGAAAAAAAAATCATTTTTCATATCAATCATAGTAGGCTTGGCAATTTTTGTCTTGGTATTCTGGAAAATAGGCCTAACTAAGATAATTACTATTCTTAGCTTAATTTCTCCACTGCAGTTTTTGCTTGCTCTTTGTGTTATGTTGCTGGCAATATTTGTTTCTGTCTTAAAATGGCAGATTATCTTAAAGGCACAGGGATATAATATAAATTTTATAAAACTCTTTTTTATCAAGCTTGTTGGTTACTCAGTTGGTTATATAATACCCTCTGCAAACCTTGGTGGTGAGCCTGTAAGAGTAATAATCTTAAAAAAAGAATCAGATATACCACTTACTAAAAACATAGCATCAGTAATTGTAGATAAATCATTAGAGCTAACAGTTGGTTTTTTATTTCTTTTGCTTGCTGTATTCCTCTTGCTGATTAGTTATACACTTTCGAGAAATACAATTGCTATTCTCTTATTTGCAGTTGGATTCTTTTTAATTATGTTATATTTGTTTTATACAAAAACATTAAGCAATAAAGGGTTTTTCAGCTCTATCATAAAATTTTTCAGGATAGACAGGATAATCTATATACAAAATATTAAAAAAGACATAGAAAAAACTGAAGAGCAGGTTTCAAGGTTTTTTAAAAAACAAAAAAAAGCTTTTTTGATTACAACCATAATTTCCCTTGTTATGCAGATTATTTTCATGATCAATTTTAAGATAATACTTTCTTTTTTAGGTTATGACATAACAATAATACAAGCAATTTTAATTTTTTCATTATCATCATTTGCTTATATTATTCCTATCCCAGGAGCGATCGGTACTTATGAGCTTGCTATGGCAGTAATATTTACTCTGCTTGGTATGGGGGCTGAAACAGGTGTTGCCTTCAGCCTTATAATAAGGTGCCTTAATATTGTAATAGTGAGCATTGGCATGATATTTCTCTCACATTTTGGTATAAAGCTAACTAAAGCAGTTATTCATAATAAAAAGAATTAAAAACCTAAAAAAAGAAAGTTTTAAATAGAAGCTTAACATATTTCATAAAAGACTGAAATTTGTGAAATTTAACTATTAAAATGGCTAATGGATTTGAAAAAGAGTTTATGAATAGAATCAGCAGGATCTGCAAGCAGTGGGGATTTGGAGAGCCTGCCGGACGTATATGGGGACTTTTGCTTCTTAAAAACAAGCCCTTA
>JAFCBX010000012.1 GCA_017610505.1 Methanosarcinales archaeon
TATTTCTAATTCCAAGGAAATTGGAAATATAAGTAACAATAAAACCAGGAAAAGAAGCAAGATACATTCTTTTGGATGAATTCATAACCTTATCATTAATTTTTTCATATTTTATATTTTTGAATCCTATCTCTTTTGATTTGGTTTCAAAGAATAAAGGGGTTTCCAAAGAATCAACTGCCCAGCCACTTAACCATTTATTTATTAATTTTTTTTCCTTCTCAGAAAATCTTGATTTTGAGTTAAAAAAATCACCCAGTACTAATCTTCCGCTTTTTTTTAACAAGCGATAAGATTCTCTCAGGAATTTTTCCTTATCAGAATGACAAACGCTTTCCAAGGCAAAAATAACATCAAAACTACCTGATTTGAATTTTGTATTCATGTAATCCTGATTTGAAAAATTAGCTAATGAGCTTACATTAAGCTTTTTTGCAAGTTTGTTCGCTTTATCAACCTGATTCTGACAAATCGTAATCCCTTCAGTTTTACAGCCAATTTTTTTAGCAATAAATATAGAAGTCCCTCCAATCCCGCATCCGGCATCTAAAACTCTGTCGGTTTTTTTTATTTTTGCTTTTTCTATTATTATTTCATTAGTTCTCAAAAGAGCCTGGTCAAAATTTTTTACTTTTTCATCCCAATACCCATAATGAAAAGCATAACTTTTATTCAGATGCCAAAGAATTTTATAGTCAATTTCACAGCTATCATAATATTTGATTATTTGTTCATTGCTGGCTTTCATATTCAATAAGAAAATTTAATTTACTCTTCTTCTTTCTTAAAGCTTTCCGGAAGGTCAATGATGTATTTTCCCTCCTCCAGCTTGTATATCAATGGCCTTTTCTTAAACAGATTTACAATATCAAGCTCATACTTTCCCGGCTTTAGAATTCTTATGGATTCCAGGTCAAGAACAACCGGCTTTTCTATGTCCCTTTCTGCGCCAACAAGATCAAAAACATCTTTTTCAATCTCATTTTTCTCTTGAGTTGTCAGGTCAGTTATTATGTTTTTTGATTCCTCAAGCTTTTTCTTGTTTATATAGAAAAACAGCCTTCCGCCGCACGGGCAGCCCTTTAATATCTCTTCAGCCCCGTCATCATAGAGTTTTCCGCACCTGACACATTGATGAGGCATTTTAGAATTATTTCTTCCTCCTCTTTTTAGTTTTAATATCCTCTTCTGTAAAAAGCTGTATCTTGTCTGGGTCTTTTTTTATCTCCCTTACAACAGATGCTGGCCCGATGATTGTCAGGCCCTGCCTATCACCAAGAAGCATGCTAACAAAATTCCTTTTTATCTTTCTAAATAAATCGCCCTCTTTCTTGTCTGGATAGATAACAGACAGCTCTATTCCCTTGAAATCCTTGTCTATCTCTTCCATTGTTGCTTTTATAAGCTCTGTCTCTTCATCTTTCCTTAACCTGCCCTGCAACAGAACTATCCTGTTTTCCTTTGTTATGTTAAGGAGCTTCCTTATTCTTCCAACTGAGCTGAGATATTCTATTTCAGTGTACGGAACAAACTGCAGTGTTAGCATTATCCTACCACCTTAAATAATCCTTCGTAAAACTCATCAATATTATTGCCATACTTAGCAGATATTCCAACAACATGATACTGGGGAAATGCTGACTGGACTTTTTTTATCTTTGACTTTTTTAAATCCACTTTATTGGCTACTATCAAAACAGGAATCTTTCTTGCCTCCAGATTTCCGATGATTGTTATGTTAACCTGTGAATAAGGGTCTTTTGTTGCATCAAGAACAACAACCACTGTGTCCATGTTGTCAAGCCACCTTATAGAATCTATAACACCCTTTGTTGCTTCTTTTGCCCTTTTCTTTGCTTTGGTTGCATTCATGCCAAACTTCATAAAATCTTCATAATCTATCTTGGTTGCAATTCCAGGAGTATCAACAAGGTTAAAAGAAATCTCCTTATTACCACTTTTAATATTTACCTGCTCCTTTATCTGGATCTCCCTTGTTTCATGGGGCATGTTTGTAACCTTGCCCATGCTCTCTCCTAGCCAGTCTTCGCAGATTCTATTTGCCAAGGTTGTTTTGCCGGCATTTGGCGGCCCATATAAGCCAAGCTTTATGTGCTTTTTTCTCCTGAATAGATTCTTAAAGAAAGTTTTTATGAATTTCTCAAATATATTTACCATTTTTTAAAATTATAGTTTAACTGTTATATAAATAAGTTTTGGTTTTTAATATATAGAAATATTAAAATCATTCTCTTTTTATTTGCAGGCCGAATTTAATGATTTCCTCTGCCTTGTCAATATCTTCTTTTTTAACAATCTTCCTTAATTCCATTCTTGCTGCGGCCTTTGCAAGCCTCATGAGGCCGATGACAATCCTTGGAGAAATCTCAATTAAGTATTTTTTTTCATCTTTTTTTAATTCTGTTGAGAAATCAACAACCTGCTTTTCAAACTCTTTTGGGAATTCAACATCAACCTGCTCTGCAAAATCAACATAATCTTTTATGAATTCCATATCTTTTATGCTGACTTTCATCTTATCATTCATATCTTTTATGCTGACTTTCATCTTATCATTCTGAACTATTTTTTTTGTTATTTTTGCAAACCTTTCAAGCCCGGGCCTTCTTATTAAAAATACTAAATGAAATCTTGTCAATAGTGCAGAATCAAAAGGAATCTGCTGTTTTAATATGCTTATTATATTACCAACAAAGCGGTCTCCTTTTGGGTTGGATGTTGCAATAACCCTTACCTTAGCATCAAGCTGAAAATGCTTGTTTGCCTTGTCATAAGTGATAAAGCCCTTTTCCATTGCAGAATACAAAGCAGCATAATCTGCTCTTTTCATTAAATTTAATTCATCAATGCAGCATATTCCCTCATTTGCCATTGGAAGAAGCCCCCTTATTATTTCATTTCCCTTAACAGCAGCTGAAAGACCTGCTTTGGAAGCTCCGGAGCCAAGGCCAAATGAGGTTATTGGATGCAATTTACTTACTGACCTCAGTATATCTGTTTTTCCTGTTCCAGGGTCTCCTAAAAGCAGCATATGGACTGGATCTGTTGCAAAAAGCTGTAAAGCAGATGCTTCTTTTATTAGCTCAAGCCCGAATATATTTGGCGCAATAAACTCTTTTATTGTTTTTCTTGCGTTTTCAGAAAATGACCTAAATACCTTTCTTTTAAGCTTTTCCTCAATATCCTTGTTTATTTTTTCTATCAACAACTGCAGCTCATTGTCTTCTAAAGCAAGGTTAAGCTGCGGAAATGAAACATCATTACCAATTTTTTCAGAAATACCAAGGCTTGAGAATGAAACTCCTATTTTTTTGTTCTTCAGAAGATTCTTTATTCTCTTCAAATCCCTTGGTTCAAGATATTTATCTAATTCAGAGATATAGCTGCTTTCCTTTTTTGAAAGAGGCCTTACAAAATTAACAAATTTCATGAAATCAGATGCCATAACTATTATTAAGAAGTTAAAGATTATAAAGGTTTTGTTTTGCTAATAGTTTAGGATAGTTGAAATTTTTTTTGATTATTTTGTAGCTTTATGTTTACTCAACAAAAATTTGTATAACTAGAAATTGGTTTGGCGAAAGATTTATAAAGTTGTATCTATTTTAAAGTTGTTAAAGGAGATTTAGATGAAGCCAGAAGATTTATATGAAAGGATAGAAAGGATTTGTGAACTTGATGAGATAATCCTTGAAAGACATAAAAAGGAAAAATTAGAAATTGGAGATAAGGATGTCATACAATACAATCACTTGGTTAATTCTATCATACAATCCATACAACCTTTACATCCAGAATATTTAATAGAAAATTTAAAAAAATATCATTTATTTTTAGAAGACAAAGAAGAAGAAGAATTATACCAACAAAAAGAGAATTTAAAAAATAAATTAGGGGATTTCATAGATAATATTAATCTTTGAAAGAATATATTAATTATTTCTTTGTTTCATATTATTTTTTTCTAATCTTGGCCACAAAGAAACCGCATGTGTCATTGTCCTGTGGCCAAATCCTCAAACATTTTTCAACTTCTTTACTGTACTTCTGGCCATTGAACTCTTCTACTGTTTGACCGTGCTTTATATTCAAGTCAATCTTTTCAAGCTTTGCATTCTTATATTTATTTAATAAAAAATCAATTATTGCCTCATTCTCCTCTGGCTCCAGGGTGCATGTGGAGTAAGTCATTACTCTGCCTGGCTTTAAGCAGTTGAATGCAACATCTATCAACTGCCTCTGTGTTCCTGCAATTCTTTTGACCATGTTTGGGTTCCACATCTTAAATGTCTTTAGGCTTTTTCTTATTGTGCCTGTGCCTGAGCATGGGGCATCTAACAGTATTTTGTCAAAAGGCATTTTAAAGAATCTGCCTTCCATTAATGTAACCAATGTATTTGTCGCTCCTGTTCTCTGAATATTAAAGCTTAACGGAGCCATTCTTTTGTAGTCAGAATCATTTGAAACCAGCACTCCTTTGTTCTGCATCATTGCAGCAATCTGTGTTGTTTTTGAGCCAGGAGCAGAGCACATATCAAGAACAACATCCTCTGGACTTGGATTTAAAACAACAGCTGGAATCATAGAAACTGCTTCCTGAACATAGAAATAGCCGAGGTTATGCTCAATAAGGTTTCCAATATCTCTCCTTAATCCTTTTTTATGCTCTATGAAAAAGCCTTCTTTGCACCATGGAATTTGAGTAAGCTTCCATTCTTTCTCTAGTCTTTTCTTAAGCTCATCAATAGTTATCTTTAGTGTATTGACTCTAATGCTTTTTCTCATGAATGAAAGTGAGTATTCAATAAATTTATCATAATCCTCTCCAAGCAATGCCTTATATCTCTCTTCAAACTTTTCCTTTATTTCAATATTTTCAGTCTTGGGTATTTTTTTTAACATTTTATTTTTTAATTTCCATTGTTTAGATATTTTACCATGTATGGCCCCTGCTTTTTATATCCAAGCTTTCTGTAATAGTTTCTAACTCCTATTCCTGATATTGCAACAATCTTATCTTTTTTATTTTTTATGGCTATCTGCTCTGCTTTAGCTAAAAGTTTTTTTCCATAGCCAGCATGCTGTATATTTCCCTTCTTTCCGAGTGCAATTGCAGAGCCAAAGACATGAAGCTCTCTTATCAAAGCACTTTTTTCTGTTATTTCTTTTCTTAAACACTGGTTAGGAAATCTTAGCCTGCAGAACCCAATTAATGCATCATTTTTCATATCATCAAAACTTATGAAAAATTCCTTTCCATTGCCTGCATCATATTCAATGACTTTTAGTTTTATATTTTTTAAGTTTATATTTTCTTTTTTTAATTTATGACCAACTTCTCTGCATCTAATGCAATTGCATTTTATCTGTTTTTCTTCTAATGCCTTTTCAACATACTGCCTTAAATTATTTCTGTCAACTCCTGCCTCTGTTAAATATGTTGGAATATCTCTCTGAACACGCATGATTCTTACATAAGGCGGAACAAACCTTTTTATTTCTGTTATTATTTCAACTGCTTCCTCTGTTGTTATTGGTTTGTATTTTTTGTTTTTCCACAATTTGTAAAGCTTTGTTCCCTTTAAAACCATGCAGGGGTATATTTTAAGCATATCTGGCTTAAAATCCTGATTTGAAAATATTTTTTTAAAGGAATTAATATCTTTTTTCCTGTCTGAGCCAGGCAGGCCAATCATCATATGGTAATTTATCTTAAATCCAATGTCTTTTAAAGCATGAGTTGCATCAATTGAATCCTGAACAGAATGGCCCCTTTCTATTTTTTCAAGAACATTGTCATAAACAGTCTGGACTCCAAGCTCAACCCTTGTTGCCCCGAGCCTTAGCATCTGATTAATATGTTCAAGCCTTGCATAATCAGGCCTTGTCTCAATTGTAAGGCCAACACATCTTATTTTTAAGGATTCATTTTTCTTTTGTTCTTTTTCAAGTGTTGTTTTTGTTTTGTTCTTTAATATCAAAAGTTTTTTCTTTATTCTCCTTACTCTTTCATTATCCTGAAAATTTCCAGGCATTTCAAAAAACTCTTTAAATCTTTCAAGATTGAGCTTATCATTCCTGAAAAACATTTTAGAGAAATCATTCATTGCTTTTAATGCATACTTAATAAAGTAATCCTGGTAAATCCTTGTAAAACTTGGAAAAGTGCCCCCCATTATAATAAGCTCTAATTTGTCAGGAACATGGCCAGTCATTATATACTGCTCAAGCCTGTTCATCACCTGTAGATAAGGATCAAAGTCATTCCTTAATGCTCGCCTTGCTGCTGGCTCCTTTCCAGTATAGCTCTGGGGCATGTCTCCAAAAACTGACCCAGGACCGCCAGGACAGATAGCACACTTTCCATGGGGGCATTTTATTGGCTTTGTCATAATAGCGCAAACAGCAACACCAGAAATAGTCCTTGTTGGCTTTGTTATCAAATGTTTAAGTAATTTACGGTCTTTTGCATCTGCACTTAAGAGTATTTTTATATCAGTTGGTATGTTTATATGATACTTGCGGCAGAGTTTTATCTTAAGCTTTGAAATCTCCTGCTTTGAGAGTTTCTTCTGTTTAAGTATCTTCAATATTTCATTAAAATACTGCTTTTCATAGTTTTCCATACTAAAAAAGAAATATTAAGAATATTTAAATTGTTGGTAAAAACCAAAAATCTTCTGGAAAAATTTCATAAAGGTTTATAAACAACAGTTACAAGATAGATTATTAAATAGAAATTTTTAAATAATATATTGAATAATTAATTAAAATGGACATAGAAAAAGTATTGTATTGGACTGTTGGAATTATACTAATTTTGGTAATTATATATTTAATGGTTTCGGGAAGGGGTTTCACATGAAAGTAAATAATCTTGCTAATTTGATTGCATGGATTTTAATAATCCTCGGGGTTATATTTATACTTTGGAAACTCATTGGGGAAAGCCCAACAGAATTCAGCATTTTGATTACTCTTATTTCAGGTATTTTGTTTAAGATTATGGCTTTTAGCGGTGATTTATCACCCTTAAAAGAGAGGGTTAAGAACATAGACAGCAAGTTTAATGCTTTGGCTTCTGATTTCAAAGACCATATTAAAAATAAATGATTCTTTTTTCTGTACAATACAAGAATGACTAATCTTATTTAAATATTGATGAAAATTAAATTATCAATTCCTTTTCTAGATTAGGCCAGTAAGCAATTGGAGTATTATAGATTCTTTTGATTTTGGGATGCTTATTAACTTCTTTGACTATCTTCTGGTCTTCATGATTGTTCCATTGGTAATCCAACAGCAGCACATCAATGTCATTTTCAGCTAAACTTAATGCTGTTTCAGCCCTGTCCTCAATAAACTTTGAGATGCCCAACTTCTTTGATAACTCAGCTTTTTTATTATCAAAGAAAAAATTGTTTTTATTATAGATTATTTTATTTTTATCAAACCACTCAAAGGTCTGTTCTTCAGCATTAGTATAATACTTTGCTCTTGATGTTATAAAATATATATCAAAAAATTTATGTAAGTGGTTAATAACTTTTTGTGCATCTTGCAAGGGTTTTAATTCAAGTAATGCTTTTTCTGCTTCCAGCACCTTAAAAATTTCTCTCATGTCTTCATTATTTAATGGCGTGCATTCAGTATAGTCAAAGGTAATTATATCACTGGCCTTAAGCTCTTTTTTTAGTTTTTTAGTATAATCGGAATTTTGGAAAAAATACATTTCATTTGCTAATTCCAAAAGTTTATCATTTAAGTTTGCAACAACACCATCAACATCTATACCTATTTTTTTTATATTATCAGGTTTTTCCAATAGCTCTTCCAGTGGTTTTACTAATGGATTTAGAACTGTCATTTTATTTTTTAGAGAAACCTGGATTATATAAATCTTTTCATAATTACCCTTTTAAAATAGTAATTAAATAAATGGAACCTGCTCATTTGATTTCATGCCATAGATGAAAATATAATTCCAGAAAAGGCCTTTTTTTCTTAAAACCCTTACAGAGAAACCGCATTCCCTGAAAACCTTTTCAATGGTTTCATTTCTTGCGAGCCACTCAACATTTGGCAGTATATGGAAAAAATCCACGTAGTCAACAAAGCAGATTTTCCCCTGGTCAGGCATTATCTGATTAAGTTCTCCTAAAACCTTTTTTATGTCCTGTACATAGGACATCATTCCAACAGAAACCGCTGCATCAACATATTCAATGCTTGGATGGATTCTGCTGGTATGTTCTTCATCGTGTATTGTATGGAAATAAGCATGTATCCTTTCATCTGATAACCAAGCAAGGTTATCAACCCTTTTTTTTGCAATCCTTAGCTCATTTTTTGAATGGTTGGTTCCATATATCCTGCCTTCTGGACCAATAGCAGTTGCAAGGTATGGCGTAATTGTTCCAATAGAGCATCCATACTCAAGAACACTTTTTCCCTTTATATCACCTAATAATGTCAGGATTTCTTTTCTTACTCTGACTGGAATGCTTATTTTCTCTGTAAGTAATGTTAAATGGGCTAGTACATCATTAGTGCTGGTAATCATCTTTGGATCATAATAAAGTTCTACAAGGAAGTACAATGGAATGCTTATAAGCACAAATGAAAAACCGAGCCTTAACAATGGCCAGGCATTCGGCTCTGTGAAAAGCCATGCAACTATCAATCCAACTATGAATAATGCAACCAAGATCGGGCCTGTTTTGCCAAAGGGAACCTTAAAGCCTCTTTCATAATCAGGATTTCTCGCTCTGAGAATTGGGACTGAGAGTATAATGAAAATGTACATTATCATGCCTAACGGCAGGAGTAGGCTTAGTAAAATTTGATATCTTCCAAAAGCCATTGCAAAAATAATAAGTGAAATTACTGTTTGGAATATTATTGCTTTATATGGTGTTTTAAAACGGGGGTGGATATTTCCAAACTGCGAAAGGAAAAGCTTATCCCTAGCAAGGGCAAGAACAAGCCTTGGCATTGTAACAATTCCTCCTGCGGCTGAGCCGATTAATACTAAGAATACTGCAGGCCCAATTATTTTGATAATTTTCACACCAAATATTTGGGAAGAAACAAATGATAATGGTGCAGGCGAGGTAATAAGAATTTTCCAAGGAACTATGCCCAAAGATACAACTGCTACTGAGATTGACATCAAAGCCACAATAACTGTCCCCATAATCAAGGCTTTAGGAATTATTTTTTTTGGATTCTTTGTTTCCTCTGCAAGATATGTTGCAGATTCCCACCCGAAGAAACATTCCGCAATAAAAAATATTGTAACAAAAACAGGGCTTATTCCATCAAGAAAGAATGGGCTGAAGTTCTCCATGTTAATATTGAAAAATCCCGGGATAACTATTGATAAGATTGTTGTGACTGCAAGAGCTGCAAACATAACAAGCACAGCAGCACTTGCTTCAATACCAATAAAGGCTATAAAATTAAGCAACAATACAACACCTACACATATAATCATTTTTAATGTTTTAAGCTCGGGATTAGGTATTAGGTATTCTATTGCTGCAACAATCAATAATGCAGAAGTGAGATTTCCTACAATCCAGGCAATCCAGGCAATTATAAAAGATGAAAATCTGCCGTATGTCTGCTTTGCAAACTCATAAACACCACCTGCTTTTGGAAACATTGAAGCAAGCTCTCCAAAGCAAGCCCCTATGTAAACAGCAACAAATGAGAGTATTACCCATGAGATAATTGATGCATTTCCGGAGTATCTTGCCCCAATCGCAGCCCCAAAGAACATGCCAGAGCCCATTATAGAGCCTATGGCTAATGCTAATATAGTCCAGTAACCTATTGTTCTTTTAAGTTCTGCCATTTTTTAGTTATTGAATCATTTTTATATAAAATTCTATAATAACAAAGAATATGTAAAGCAGAATCAAAGATATACCTTCCTTTACATATAGTTTATTGCCGCTCTCAACAAATGTTGCAAACAAGAATGCAATTATTACCATAAATATTGCACTTACAGAAAACAATAATATGTCAGCAGTAATTGGAAATATGATTGCAGTTATTCCCAAAACAAGCGTTGAATTTACTATCACCGAGCCTATTAAGTTACCTAAAGTCATCTCAGAATGTCCTGTAAGAACTGCCTTGCTTCCAAATGTAAGCTCTGGCAAAGTAGTTCCTATTGATATGATAAATAACCCAACGATTATTGGCGGCAGTGCTAAATCAACAGATAACAAGGTTGCATATCCTACAACAAACCTTGCACTTAAAAACAATAGGGCAAGGCTAAAAACAAACAAAATAGTTGTTAAAATAATATCTTTTCTTTTAATGTTATCCTCAATCTCTTTTTTAAATAATTTCCTCTGCTTTAATATTCTTCTTGCATAAAGTGTAAATGCAGCTAGCAAAATAACACCATCAAGCCTTGATAAAGAGCCGCCAATTATCATTAAAACCATTGGAAGTGCTGCAATCCCAGCCATGTAAAGAGCATCTGTCTTTGTTTTCTTGCTCTCAATCTTTATTCCTCTTCCAAGAAGTATTGCAATGCCAATAACTAATGTTAAATCTATTATGTTTGCACCAATAACATTTCCAAGGGCTAATGCAGAATTTTTTGCAAGAGCAGATGTTATGCCAACAAATAATTCAGGGATGGATGTTGCAAAGGCCATTATTATAAATCCGACAACAAACTCGCTTAGCTTTAGAAACGCAGCTATCTTTGCCAGTGTTTTAACCAATAAGCTGCCGCTTGTTACAAGCACAATGCATGCTATTAAAAATATTATTAAGTTAGTTATTAACATTTAATCCTCTATTGGCCTTTTCATTTTGTTTCTTATAAGTTTTATTATTTCACCAAATATCAACACAGTGCTTGACATTAAAACAACATAAACCAAGTCAATCAAGGAAAGTGGAACTGTTTTAAAAGATGTTGCTAATGGTGTGTAAATAACTGCAAGCTGCAATAAAATTGAAATAGTTATTGCTCCTATTAAATGTCTGTTTGAAAAAACACCTATCCTAAATATAGAGTTTCTCTCTGACCTGCAATTCAAAACATTAAACATCTGGAACAACATAAGAACTACAAAAGCCAATGTTCTCGGTAATTTTAATAATATTTCTTTCTTTTCATTTATTATTTTATCTATTTCGTAACTGCCTGTAAAAGGATTGTTTTTTATAAAATTATTATATGTTCCTGTGTAACTCCATGTATCAACAGTTTCATCATCTATAATAATCTCCTCACCAACAATATTTTGCTTTCTTGCAAGGCCTAAATTAAAAAAAAGTAAGGTGCCAACACACATTATTATTCCAACAGCCATCATCCTTAAAACAATATTTTTTGAGAATATCTTGCTGTCTTTTTTTCTGGGCTTTCTTTCCATAATGCCTGGCTCAGTAGGGTCAACACTTAATGCAAGTGCTGGCAATCCATCAGTAGCAAGATTAATCCAAAGGATATGTATTGCTATTAACGGCAATGGCATGCCTATAAGCATGGCAATAAAAATAACAAGTATCTCGCCAAGGTTTGATGACAAAAGATATTCCACAAACTTCTTTATGTTGTCATATATGCCCCTTCCTTCTTTAATAACATTAACTATTGAAGCAAAATTGTCGTCTGTAAGTATCATGTCAGATGCCTCTTTTGAGACATCTGTTCCTGTTATTCCCATTGCTATGCCAATATCTGCTTTTTTCAATGCAGGGGCATCATTAACCCCGTCACCGGTCATTGCAACAACATTTCCATATTTTTTTAATGAATCAACAATTCTTATCTTGTCTTTTGGAGAAATTCTTGCAAAAATATGTACATCTTTAATAATATTATCAAATTCTTTATTGGAAAGGTCCATTATATCCATGCCTGTAATAACCTTGTCATCCCTGTTTATTAATCCAATCTGAATGCCTATTGCCTTGGCAGTTGTTTTTTGATCTCCTGTAAGCATTATGACCCTTATTCCTGCTTTTCTGCAAAGTCTGATAGCATCATTTATCTCTGCTCTTGGTGGGTCTATCATACCAGTAAATCCAACAAAAACAAGGTCTTTTTCAATGGTTTCTGTTGAGTATTTTATTTTTTTAGGCAGTTCCCTGAATGCCATGGCCAAAACTCTTAATGCTTTTGAAGCCATTTCCCTGTTTTTTTCCAAAAACTCTTCTTTTTTGCTCTTTGTTAATCTTATAATCTTTCCATTCTCGTAGTAGAAAGAGCAATTATCAATAACCTGTTTTGGACCGCCCTTGACAAAAGCAATTTCCTTGTCTTTGTTTTTATGGACAGTGGTCATCATCTTTCTTTCAGAGTCAAAAGGAATTTCATGTATTCTTGGAAACTCCTGCTCTAGTTTTTCCCTGAATAAACCAGCTTTTGCAGAACAGACCAGTAGTGCTATTTCAGTTGGATCACCAAAAACCTGTTTATGAGTTATTGATGCATTATTGCATAAAATAGATGCTTTTAAAAGAAACTCATAATCTTTTGGTTTGGCGTCAAGAAATATTCCTTTTCTTGAATATCCCTGGCCAGTAACTTTTATTAACTGATTATTTACAAAAATTTCCTTAACAGTCATCTCATCTTTTGTTAATGTTCCTGTCTTGTCAGTGCAGATAACATTTGTGCAGCCAAGTGTCTCAACAGAATGCAATTTCCTTACTAATGCATTTTTTCTAACCAGTCTTGTAACACCAAGGGCAAGAGTAATTGTTACAACTGCAGGCAGTCCTTCAGGAATTGCAGCAACTGCCAATGCAATAGCAGCCTCAAACATCTCAACAAAATTATTTCCCCTTAAGATTCCAGTTAAAAACACAATAATACATACAACAAGTATAGCTATTCCAAGAATTTTTCCAAATTTAGCAAGGGTTATCTGCAATGGAGTCTGCTCTTTTTTTTCAGACTGCATCATCTCTGCTATCTTGCCAATCTCTGTTTTCATTCCTGTTCTTACAACGATAGCCTTTCCTCTTCCTTTCGTTATTACAGTGCCTGAAAAAATCATATTGTATTGTTCAGCTACTGATTTATTTTCCTTTATTTCATTAATTTCCTTTACAACAGATGTTGATTCTCCTGTAAGTGCTGATTCATGTGTTTCCAGGCTTATTACCTCAATAAGCCGGGCATCAGCAGGTATCTTTTCACCTTCCTCTAATCTTATTATATCTCCTGGAACAAGCTCTTTAGCCAATATTCTTTCCTTCTTTCCATCTCTTACAACAGTAGCCTTGAGGCTTGTAAGCTTCTTCAATGCCTCTATTGATTTCTCTGCTTTGTATTCCTGGGCAAAACCAAGCAACGCATTAACAATAACAATAATAGCTATAAGAACAGAGTCAGTGTATTCGCCTATTATTAAAGTAAGAATAATAGCAGATAGAAGTATAATAATAAGCGGACTTTTGAACTGGTTAAAGAATATCTGAAAAGGGCTTATTTTTTTCTCTTCTTTAATCTCATTAAGGCCGTATTTTTCAAGCCTTTTCTCTGCCTCTTGCTGTGAGAGGCCTTTAGAAGATGTCTTAAACTTATCTAATATCTTATCTACAGGGTAATTATAGTAATCCATAACTCAACCTCTTTTTAATGTTTTAAAATATTATTTGTTTATATACCTTATCATTTTATAATTTGAATTCAAAAGTTATTTATATTAATTAAGGGTTTTAAATTGTTTTATGAAAACAAAAAAAGAGGCAATAGCACTTGTTTTACTGTGCACATTCCTTACTGCAGCAGGCCAGATGTTCCTTAAGATTGGCTCAGGGAATCTAAGTTTTAGTATTTTAAAGCTATTGAGCAATTTACCATTAATAATTGGATTTGCTCTTTACGCACTTGGTGCTGTAATTCTGGTTATTGCATTAAAGCATGGAGAGTTATCTGTACTTTATCCAATCATTGCAATGTCCTTTGTGTGGGTAAGCTTTTTGTCTATTCTTAATGAAATCATGAATTTATTGAGATGGGCAGGGGTTATAACAATAATAATTGGCATTAGCCTGATAGGAAGGGGTGCAAGCTGAAATGGCAACACAGCTATGGGCAATAGCAATGGTTTTGTTTGCAACAATTATAGGAGCTTTTGGAGCACTTTATTTCAAGATTGGCTCTGAAACAGTTTCACTAGATATTAAAAAACTAATAAAAAATTATAAGCTGATTTTGGGATTTCTGTTTTATGGCATTTCATCAATATTCTTTGTAATAGCATTAACTGGCGGTGAGCTTTCTGCTCTTTATCCAATTAGTGCAGCATCTTATATCTGGGTTTGTTTGTTATCAATGAAATTCCTGGATGAGAAAATGAATAAATTAAAATGGCTTGGCATAATAACCATAATCATAGGCATAACACTTATTGGAATTGGAGGGTAATATGGGAAGAATAGTTGTTATATCATTGGGCGGCTCAATAATCGTGCCTGATAAGATAAATGTAGAGTTTCTTAAGGATTTTAAAAAATTGATAAATGATTTTGTTGAAAAAGGAAATAAGGCAATCATTGTCTGCGGCGGTGGAAAAACAGCAAGGCTTTATCAGAATGCTGCTTCCAAGATAAGCAATCTTAGAATAGATGATATTGACTGGATGGGGATTCACGCAACAAGATTAAATGCACAGCTTGTAAAAACATTATTTCTTGGGATTGTTAATGAGAAGATTATCCATAATCCGGATGATAAGGTTGACTTCAGGGAAAAGGTTTTGATTGCAGCAGGATGGAAACCAGGGTTCAGCACTGATTATGATGCTGTAAGGCTTGCTCATAATTTTAATGTGAAAACAATCATCAATATGAGTGATATCTCTTATGTTTATGATAAAGAGCCAAAAAATAATCATGATGCAAGGCCGATTAAAGATATTTCATGGAAAAATTTCAGGAAAATGGTTGGAGATGAATGGGATCCAGGCCTTAATGCCCCATTTGATCCTATTGCAGCAAAGGAAGCAGAAAAACTAGGCCTTAAAGTTATAATACTAAAGGGAACTGATTTAAATAATTTCAAGAAATTCTTAGAAGGAAAAGATTTTGATGGAACTGTTATCAGTTAGCATATCCTTGATTTGTTTTTCTCAAGTTCAAGAAGCCTTTGCCACTGGTCATCTGTATGATTTTGCACATCTTTTATTTCTTCTTCTGTCATATGCTTAAACCTGCCCTGTGTCTTTAGGTAATCCTTTACAGGAACCTTATTTGCAGGCTTTTTTGATATTGTCAGTATTCCTTTTTCAATCTCATAAAGCGGGGTTACAGTTGAATTAAAAGCGAGCTTTCCAATTTCTATTGTCATATTATTAAGAAATTTCCAGCCTGTTGGGCATGAAACATAAACCTGAATGTAAGCCGGGCCATCAAATGCGAGGCCTTTCTTTACCTTATTTATAAGGTCTAATGGAAATGCTACATTTGCTGTTGCAACATAAGCTCCGTGAGCAGCCATTATAAATGGCATTGGCTTCTTGAACTCTGTTTTTCCATGGATTACTTTTCCTGCCGGGCTTGTTGTTGTTGAGGCATATTTTGGTGTTGCTCCTGAACGCTGTATGCCTGTGTTCATGTAAGCTGCGTTATCAAAGCATACATAACAGAAGTTTTGGCCTCTCTCAGCGGCTCCTGACAATGCCTGAAAGCCAATGTCAAATGTTCCCCCATCTCCCCCAAAAACCAAAAGATTTGTGTCTTTTCTTTTTCCAAGTGTTTTCAAAGCCCTATCAATTCCAGAGGCAATTGCTGCTGCATTTTCAAAAGCGCCGTGTATCCACGGAACTTTCCACGATGTTTCTGGATAGGGGGTGCTGAATACTTCCAAACAGCTTGTTGCATTGACAACTATTGTGTTTTTTCCAGCTGCTTTTAAGGCATGCCTTGCTGCCAAAGCAACGCCGCATCCTGCACATGCCCTGTGGCCTGATGCAAAAAGTTCTTGTGTTGAAATTCCTGCAATTGTTTTTTCCATTTTATTTAATCTTTTTTTCTAATTTTCCTCTTGTCTTTATTCCTTTTTTATGCTTAACCTTTTTTTCCAGGTTTTCTTTTATTTTAAAGCCATTGCCATCCCAATGGTCATGGCCAGAGCCTTGAAAATCAACTTTAACCCTGTTTTTCTTTCCGCATCCAGGGCAGACAATTGTTTTGTAATGAAGCTCTGCTTCAAACTCTGAATACCATGTTTTTCCTTTTAGTTTGTCTCCGCAATACAAGCATGTTTCTTTTGTATTTATTTCCTTAATTAAATGATGTGCTGCTGTCATTTATATTACCTAAAAAAACTAAAGTAACCATTCACTGTTGTTACTAGTTTCTATTTTCTTAAAAGCTGTTTTGATATGTTCAGGGGTTATGTCCCTTCCACCAAGGCCAGCAATAAAGCCTTTTA
>JAFCBX010000144.1 GCA_017610505.1 Methanosarcinales archaeon
AATAGCCTGCTTTAATTTTTCCAGATTAAGCTTTTTAATTGCAATGGGTGTTAATGCTTTTAATTTTTTCAGATTTAACAGTGTTTTTTCAACCTGCAGCCAGCTGGTGTTCTGAGTTAGGATTGCACCAATGCATATCTCAAATCTTTGAATATTGTTTTTAGGATAGGAATAATCATTTGGATGATAACCCTTTACAGCTCCGGTTTTAGTTAGGTTAATGCCTTTACAGCCTAACAAAGGCCACCAGCCCTGAGGCCCGTATATTTTAAGAAGTGTATTATAGATTTGATATATCTTATTCATTTATGCAGTCTTCTCCTTATAATTGCTCTCTTAAGTTTAAATGCAATTATCTTATGCGGGAATTTTCTTCTTAGGATTTTTAAATTTTTTCTATCTTTTCTTAGTATATCTATTGTTTTATCAATAGCTTCTTGTTCTATTTCAAATTTATCCAAGGCAATGACTTTAAACTTTTGTTTTGCAATATCATTAACAAATACAGGATATGTGTAAACCACAGGAATGAGCCCTGAAGCTAAAACCTCTAATAGATTATTACCAAAACCCTCAATTTCACTGAAATAGGTTGCAAAACCTCTTAACTTAGCAAATATTATTGGGTATTCTTCAAACTTAATATCTGTTTTTTTGTCAAGGTCTTCAGCAAACACTAAGAAAAATTTGTCTGTATTATATTCCTTGCACAATTTTTTATGAAGCCTAATTATCTTGCCTTTGGATCTATCTAATCTATGGCCTGACACCAGGAAATAGAATGCTTTAGTGTGTTTTCCTGTTTTTACTTTTTGCTTAAAAAGCTCAAAACTATACCTTAATGCAAAATCTATTCTTTTTCTATCAACAATCCTGGTATGCTGAAGGCAGAATAATACCTGTGATAAATTTAGGTGCTTTTCCTTTAATAACTCCCTAATCTTAAAATCCTCTAGAAATTTTTCAATTCTATCACTAAACTTATCTGATTCTAAATCATCATATGAATCAATAAAGGTTTCTGTTGTATTATACATTACAGTGTGGTTTTTATGCATTAAATCAAAATAGCCTGGCTTTATTTTGTCTAATTTAAGAAGATATTTTTCAGCTTCTTTAAACTGCAAACTGTTAATGTTGGAAACTTTTTCTCTCAAGATGAGAGTCATGCCACCATAGTATGTATTTTGGTGTCTTTTGATTTTTTTTAATAGTGTCCCGATAGTATCTATGCAATGCAACAGATAATACAAAATTTACAGGATGACATGTATTATGTGCTATTAATACATCAATCTTATTTTTTGTTATAAAATCCTCAATAACAAGCTTTGCCTTTGATATTGAGCTTTGCCTTTGATATTGCTTTTTCAATTCTTTCACTTCTATTTCCACCATAACCCTCTCCAAAATGTTTTATCATTAATTGGTTTGTTTTATTCTTAATCCATAAGCTTGGCTTAATCGTAATGTTTAGCCCATGTTGTTTTGATCTGCCGACAAGGTAGAAAATATTTTTTTCCGGAACGCCCAAGTGGTTAACCATAACCCTTTCAATCTGTTTCATTACAATGGAAACCCCATCATGGTAACCAAACTGGCAATGTATCATTGGAACGCCCAAGTGGTTAACCATAACCCTTTCAATCTGTTTCATTACAATGGAAACCCCATCATGGTAACCGAACTGGCAATGTATCATTCCATATCTTAAATTAGGAATGCTTTTTTTTGTGATTTTCTTGATATTAGAAATTAGGAATGCTTTTTTTTGTGATTTTCTTGATATTAGAAACCTTTTTTACAGATTTTTTAGTAGATATTTTCATCATTGTGATTATTGAATACCCTTATATAAAATCCTTTCTATTTAATAATCAAAAGGCTATTTACTTGAATTTAATAAATCTGTGCCTTTCATCTAGCTCTATCTTTATATTAGGTTTAATTTTTTCATAGCAAAGATAAGTGAATGGAATATAAGGTTTGACAAATTTATCAATTTCTTTTTTGCTCATACCCTTGCCAGTTACTTTTTTAAGTTTTAGTTCTTGCTGGTATCTCCACTTTTTATGGAGCTCA
>JAFCBX010000013.1 GCA_017610505.1 Methanosarcinales archaeon
CTGACAGTCAGGTGGTATAATAATAATTGTTCCATCTTTTACAATCCCTTTTATATCCTCTATGCTGCAATGATCATAGTGGCTGTGGGTTATAAGAATTATATCTGCCTTCTCCTCAGGCGGAACATTGTATGGATCAATATAAATGACCTTTTTGTTGGTTATCTTAAAGCTTGAATGTCCAAGCCAATCAATTTTCACATTTCCTAATAACATTTTATCACCCCTTATTTTTTATTTTGAAAGCTCTCTTGCTATTGCATGGCCAAAGCTTTTTGCAGCATTTGGCCCATTTGCTGTTATTATTTTGCCATCTTGTGTTACTGAATCACCTGTGTAGGTTGCTCCCTTTGCTTTAATATCATCTTTTCCTGTTGAAAAAACAGTTGCCTGCTTTCCATCTAAAATTCCTGCATTTGCAAGTATAACAGGAGCAATGCAGATTGCTGCAGTAATTTTTCCATTTTCATAAGAGTCTTTTGCAATCTTAAGTGCTGTCTGATCATTAAAATAAACATCTGCTCCAGGGCCACCTATAAAAGCTATTGCATCATAATCATTAACATTAACATCAGAGATATCCTTATTTACATTAACTACTGCTCCCAAGGAGCCTTTTGCTTTTTCAACACCTTTTGATGCAACAACAACATGTGCATTATGATTATTAAGAACCTCTCCTGTATCCAATAATTCCTCATCTCTGAAATTAGCTGGGGCAATTATCATTAAAACAGATTTTCCAGTTAAATCGATTTTTACCACCTCCTCCTGAATATCTTGCTCTATAAATTTATTTTCTGGCTCAATAGCCTTTTGAGCACAGCCGCTAATAAGCATTACTAAAAACAAGAACAAAAACACTGTTTTCATTCTAACCACTAATTTAATTAAAGCTTTTATATATTTAAATCTTCCCACTTTTTCATAATATTAAACAACAAACTTTCATTAAAAGCTGGAGCAAATATCTGCAGCCCAATTGGAACATCATCAATCTTTCCAGCTTTTACAACACCAGAGCATATTCCTGCAAGATTAGCTGGAATTGTAAATGCATCAAATGCATATGCTTCTTCTGGGTTTATTTTATCACCTAATTTTGTAGGCAAGCTTGGTGTTACAGGTGCTATAATAATACCAACATCATTAAAAGCATTATCAAAATCCTTTTTTATCAAGTCCTTTACCCTTAATGCCTTTCTATAATACATTCCATGATACTCTGCTTTTGATATCTCTTTTCCGCCAATAATTCTTCTCAAAACCTCTTCTCCGCATGAATCCTCTATTTTTCTGCCATATTTTCTTCCATCAAATTTTCTTGTTCCTGAGAAAAATTCAACATAAACAATTGGATAATAAGTCTGAACAGCAAGGTCAACATATTTCAGGTTGATTTTTTTTATTTTTGAGTTTGTTTCTTTTGCAAGCTTTTCTGCACAGTTCTTAATTAAAGTATAGATTCTTTTGTCCTTGCATAGTTTTTCAAAATCAGGACTAATCCCTATTTTAAGTTTATCTGTTTTCTTAAAATTAGTGTAGTTTTCAACTGGTTTATCATAACTAATGGAATCATAATCACTCTTGCCAGCTATTATCTCAAGCATTAATGCACATCCATAAACATCTTTGCACAAAGGCCCTATCTGGTCAAAGCTCATTGATAAATCAATAAGGCCGTATCTTGACACTCGGCCATAAGACGGCTTTACGCCAACAATTCCGCAGTTAGATGCAGGATTCCTTATTGAGCCTCCGGTGTCAGAGCCTAAAGCAATATCACACATTCCTGCTGCAACTGCTGCTGCTGAGCCAGATGATGAGCCTCCTGGAACTCTTTCAGGGCAGGCAGGATTAATTGTTGGCCCAAAACAAGAGCTTTCGCCAGACATTCCAGCTGCAAACTCATCCATGTTTGCCATTCCGATTATAATTCCATCTTCCTGCTTTATTTTTTTTATAACATCAGAATCAAATACACCATAATAATTTTCTAAGGTTTTTGAGGCGCATGTTATTGGCATATCAACAACGTTTATATTTGACTTTACAGCTATTGCCAAACCAGCTAACCTGCCGGCTTTTCCATGCTTTATTTTCTTATCAACAACCTCTGCCTGCTTTAATGCATCTTTGTTAACATAAATAAAGGCATTAATCTCTTTGTTTTCCTTAATCATTTTCAGAAAATTCTCTATGTTTTTCTTTGCACTAAGTTTTCCTGATTTTATATCCTTAAGCTTTTCCCTAATCATAAGAATTACCAGTTTTTCTTTTCCATAACAAGAAAATCATCTTTCTTCTTTGGAGCATTCATAAACATTCTTTTCCTGAAATCATGGTCTTTGTGTTTTTTTATATTTGCTCTCATTGAATATTTTCTTTCAGAGCCAAACTCCTCTTTAACACCTTCAGCTTTATTAAGTGCCCTGATAAAATTATTCATAATATTCTTTACCTGTTTAGTTATTTTTTCTTCATTAATCATTTTTTCAGTTTAATTCCAAGGGCAAGGTCATCAAGTTTTTTTAAGTCATATTTTATTGAGTCAAACTTCTTTCTTAATTCATTCCTGAATTCAAATAGCATAAGCTCATTGTAGATATCATTTACAAATTTCTTTATGAATAATGCCTCATCATAATCATTATTTATTGCAGAGTTTATTGCCTTTCTTACAAGCTCGCCTGTTAAATCACACAAACCAAGTAAATAATATTCTGTATCAACATTAAGCTCTTTTGCAGAAGGAATATTCTTGCTTTTTACAAATTCATAATAGCATGCTGCCTCTACAAACTCCTGTATTGCTATCTTGAATGGGCCAGAATAATAAAATGCAGGCGTCTTTTTTGCAGTTTCATCAAGCTCTGCAACTGCTGATTTTATCTGCTCCATAAAACTAACTGTCTGTTTAATTTCATTTCTGTGAACAGAATATATTACTTTTTTTGATAATTTCACAATGTCTCTTGATTTCCTTATCAAAATCTCTCTCTGGTTGTCAAAATCATCAAGTTTTTTTCTCATTATTTCAAAATCTTTTTTGGTTATCATTTTATTCTTTAGAAATTAAATGAATATATAAAGCTTGTTGTTAAATCCAACAAATATTTATATAAAGGCATTCTTTGATTAAAGTATGTATGAAATAATTATCGGCCGAAATGAAAAAGACAGGAAGGCCTTTGGCCTGGATGGAACAATACTTCTTGGAAAGCATTTTGTAAAGATGGGACAGGTAACTTCATTATACAACCCAATATTATTAGATGTTATAAGGTCACATGTTGTTTTTGTCTGCGGAAAAAGAGGAAGTGGAAAATCCTATACTTTAGGGGTTATAGCAGAGGGAATGTCAAACCTTCCAGAAGATCTATCAAAAAACCTTAGTGTTGTTATACTTGACACAATGGGCATATACTGGACCATGAAATATGCCAATAAAAAAGATGAAGCCCTTTTAGATGATTGGAACCTTAAAGGCAGGGGTTTTAATGTCAAGATATTCACCCCTACAGGCTATTATGATGAATTCAGGAAAAAAGGGATCCCAACAGACTTCCCATTCTCAATAATGCCTTCTGAGTTTGATGATGCTGACTGGTGCATGACCTTTGAAATACCATTAAACAGCCATATGGGCGTTCTAATAGCAAGGGTTATTACAAATTTAAAAGAAAAGAAAAAAAATTTTTCAATTAGTGATATAATAAATGAAGTAAAAGCTGACAAAAAAGTTGAGCAAAATGTGAAAGATGCTGTTGAAAATATGTTTGTTGCTGCAGAAAAATGGGGGCTTTTCAGCGAGAAAGGAACTGCACTAAAGGACCTTATAGTCCCAGGAAAGATAACTGTATTAGATGTAAGCTGCTATGCAACCCTGCCAGGAAGCAAAGAGATAAGTGCATTAGTTATTGGCCTGGTTGCGCAAAAACTTTTCAGAGAAAGGATGATAGCTAGGAGAACAGAAGAGTTTGAGGCAATCAAAAATGCAACAACTTTCTTTGAAGAAGAAATACCAGAAAAAGAAAAAAAGCCATTGGTCTGGCTGATGATTGATGAAGCTCATGAGTTTTTGCCAAAACAGGGAAAAACATCTGCAACCCATGCATTATTAACAATATTAAGAGAGGGCAGGCAGCCAGGCATATCACTTGTTCTAGCATCACAACAGCCAGGACAGATACATACAGATGTTATGACCCAGTCAGATACAGTTATTTCACATAGAATAACAGCAAAGATTGATATTGATGCCTTAAGTGCTTTGATGCAGAGTTATATGAGAAAAGGCCTTGATGCACAGCTTAATGATTTGCCGAGTGTTAAGGGAGCTGCTCTGATATTTGATGATACTAACGAAAGGATTTACCCAATGATGGTTAGGCCAAGACTTACATGGCATGGCGGAGAGGCCCCGACTGCACTTAAAAAAAGGAAAAGGGCTATTGAGTTATAATCAAAGACTTAAATATAAGTAAATAAATCTGTCCCTAGTTAGTAAAAACCTAAAGTAAAGTGGTAAAAATAATAGATAAACTCAAACTATCAATGTTTACTCTTGAACAGATGCTTGAAGATATTAAAAGTAAATCCTCAATTGAGATTAAACAAAAGGGTATTGAAAATAATTTTATAAAAATATATAAGTCTATGCAAAAATATGTACGCACTTCAGAACAAAGAAAAAAAGCAGAACAACTTCTAAAAAAGTATATTAAAATACAGGTTTATAAAGATGGTATAGACTTTCCAAAGAGATATGTTTATAAGGACCCACTTTATCTTAATGACTTTTTTAATAATCTTGGAAAACATATTAAAATCAATTATGAATAAGTTAGAATTTAATTCTTTTCATTTATAAAAAAACTAACATGCAATGTATATTTCTAGAAATATATTTTTTGTTTTGAGTATTCAAGGATAACAACTTATATAAATAAAAGCCCTTAAGAAAATTACAAGATGAATGAAAAAAGGGTAGCAAAAAACAGTGATATTTCTAAATTAGAGCAAATAGCATCTACATCAACAATAAATTCTAAAGAAAAAGTAATAGCTGAACCAGAGGTTGTTAATAAATCACTTTATCTGGCTGATCTTGGCTTTGGAAAAAGGATTTATGATCCAAAAGCAATGGATGGGTTGGCAGCTTTTCTTAAATACAATAAAATAGGCAAAGAGATTGATTCTGTTTTTATTGAGGGCGGCCTTATCCCAAACATACCAAGGCATTCAGGAAGACTTAGGAACCTTAACCTGACAATGCTCAGTAACCTTGCAACAAAAAAAGGAAAGACCGAACAAGAGTTTTATGAAATGATGACTTCATTTGAGCATGTTTTTGATGACGAAAACAAAAAAGACAAGGAAATGATTAAGAGGAATATGAAACGTTATCATAATCTTGTGAAGCAGAAAATTGTAAACAGGGCAGAATCATCAGAATTTGCAAAAAATGAGCTCTCAAAGCTTGTTAGCATTTTGAGCAATGATATAGTAGTACACTACCAGATAGACGAGGAGGAAAGAGAGAACATAACAGAAGATGTTGCAGTGATGATATCCAACCTGGAAATACAAAAGAAAGAATTGAAAAAGAACGAGAAAAAACTTAAGAAACTAATTGATAAAAAATTACCTATGGCAGCATTCAACCCAGTATTAAGCCTTAAAAAAAGGGTCTTTGGGTATATAAAAACAAACTTGAACAATTTAAAAAAACCCAATCTTAAAAACAAAGAATTGCATGAGTATTACCAGAAACTGCTTGAAGGGAGTGTATGCAATAAACTCTTTACTGGTTTTAGTGGAGATGAAATAGAATTAATAAAAAGTTATGTTTTTGATCACACAACCAAAAAACAACTTGAAAGAACATATAAAAATTTGGAGAAAAAGGTCATCAGCAATATTAAGGAAATAAGGGAATTTAAAATAGAGAAAAAAGAGATAGAGGGCAACATAAAGGCAAGCAAGGCAATCTTGGGCAGTTATGGATTTTATAAAGTTACAAAAAGAGGTTTCACAGATGCTGCTATTGTGGAAACAGTTTATGGTATAGTAAAAGAAAAAAGCAATAAATATGACTATGATGCATGTCCAAAAAGATGGAGAAATAAGAATAAAGACAACTTTCATGTACATTCTAGTGTTGAGAAAATCCTGCAGATAAAAAACAAAAAGGACGGCCAGGATACTGTATATAATCCAAAAATCAGCAAGATTAGCAAGGATGGCATAATGATATTAATGAATTATAATGTTAATTTTATGAATTCCAGAGTTCCAACAAAACAAGATATAAAATTACAAATATTAGATTCCCATTTTAGAAATAAAAATAACCTGGATGTGCCTGACATATATTTAAGTGGTAATGGCATAGGCGGTTTTAGGGTTATTCTGGAACAAAAATACAGTGAGAACAGTATTGAAGGAGAGGAAAGGAAAACTCCAGAGATATTGACTCATATTAAACTGCCAAATTTTCATTATTCTAAAGATCTTGATTATACAAAGTCTAAGGGTATAAAAACAAATGACAGCAAGAGATTTGCTAAAAAATTACATGGTGGAGGAGCAGTTATACACACTATAAGAAGTGATAATGTCAATGAATTTGAGATGGTTACTGTTAATGAACTTATAAAATATGCAGGTATAGAATCAGAAATAAAATCAAAAAGAAATCTCCTAAATGAAAAAAAGCTCGGTAAAGATAAAGCAAAAAAAATTAGGAAGGAAATTAAAGAGCTAAAACAAGAAATGATATTAGACACAAAAAAAATAGAAATTAGTGGAGATGTGCATATAGGGTGCACAAATCATCCTGGCAGGCCATCAAATTATGCTTTTGAAATAGCATCACAAAATTATCAAAAAGAACATGGTCTTCCAGGAATATTAGTAGGGAGCGAATATCTCAACGGCTCGAAAAAAAAGAGCTTTGACAGTGACAAGCAAAACATGTCAGAAGATCCAGTTGCATTTAATACAAATTTAGAGAAAATAATTAATGATAGCAGTTTAAGCATGAACAAAAGAATTAAGAAAATAAGAAAGTATGTAATAACAGACAAGAACAAGACTGTACTGCCAAGAATAAGCCAGCAAGCTGAGGTAATGAAAGAACTTGTTATTCCATATTTTGAGGAAATACTTAAAAAAGATGGGAAAGGGAGAATACTGTTTGTCAGCGGAAATCACCCCAATGAAGATCCAAATTATGATGAAGCTGAAGTAATAGCAAGCCTGATACCAAACTCCCCAAAGTATAGAGATAATCACCAGTTAGAGCTTGGAAAGGGTGCAGGGGAAGATTATGGATTAAAAACAATCAGGATTGATGGAAATAAAACATTGTTTGCAAGCCACAAGCCTAAAAATGGTTCAGACGTAATAATCGGAGCCATGCAGCAGATTCTTGATGCAAATGTTGATGCAGATATTGCTGTTTTCTTTGACCGCCATCACCCGGGAGCAGGATTTGCAGACGGCACTTTCTACACAGCAGCAGCAGGAAAGCAGCCTTGGAATAGTTTTGTTACCAAAATTGGACAAACCCCAGGATTAAGAGGGATAGTAAACTTTCATCATGACCAAAACAAAAAAGGTTATGGGAAGTGGGAGTTTGTTCTTGACCCTACATTAGAAAGAAAAGAATATATGTAAAAAATTTAAAATTAACTATTTCTCATAAACTTTATATTTTTCCAGAGGGCATTATTGACTTTATGGATGCAAGGAACATTATTAAAAATACAATGCAGAATGCAACACCATAATCCAATGGAATTTTCCCTGAGTTGGTGTAGATTACTGTTATAATAAATCCAAACATTCCTGTCAGCATAAAGGTTCCTGGCAATGCTTCAACCTGCCTTTCTTTAAGTTTTTCCTTAACTATCTTTTTTTTAGATTTTTTCATAATATCCCCCCTTTTTAATTAATCTTTTAGTATAAACTTGTCTAATTGTTTTTTTGCTTTTTCCTTTTTTTCCCTGTGTTTTTTTAGGAAATTATTTAGCTTATCAACTAAAATCTGTTTTAACTCTCCTGAAAGAAGCTTCCCTGATTTATAATCATCATAAATTTTTTTTAGTTTTTTATCATTATCTTCCAGAAACCTCAGCCATCGATATGATATATCAATATCAGGATTTCCGCCATGTTTTCTATGCTCTTTTAAAGTATCCTTTCCTCCTGAGAATGCATATTTCATAATCTTATTTCTTACTGTTTTTTCATCGTCTGTTGTAAAAATAGTTGACTGCATTCCTTCTGAAGTGGACATTTTTCCTTTTGGTCCTGTTAATGCAGGAAGAAATGTGCAGTGTATTGCTGCTGTTTTTGGATAGCCAAGCTTTGGAGCAACATCCCTTGCTATTCTCCAGTATGGATCCTGGTCAATTGCAGCGGGTATTAAAGTCCTAATTTTTTCTCCAGACAAAATGGAAGGAAGGAAGCATGGTGCTGCCTGAACAGCTGGCCAGAAATACATTCCAATATTTGTCTCATTTGTAAAGCCAAAGACTGCTTTTGCATTTGATGCTGTTACTTTCTTTGCAACCTGGATTGCAATGTTATACAAGGTTTTTGAATACTCTGTATCAATTATTATGAATGTTTTTTTTGGGTTGAAGCCAAGTGCAATCAAATCAAGTGCATTTTCATAGCTAAATTTTTTTGTTTCTTCTTGAGTGAGTTTTGGCTTGCATAAAAATTTTTCATCATCTGTCATCTGGAAATACAAAGGAATATCAAATGCATCCTGAAGCCATTTTGTGAAAATCCATGGAATAAGATGGCCCATGTGTGTATGGCCAGATGGACCTCTTCCTGTATATAAAGCAAACTTTTTTCCCTGCTCATACTCTTTCATCAATATATCAAGGTCACGATGAGAAAAAAATATTTTTCTTCTTAGCATGTAATGCAGTTTGCCAGTATGCTTCTTTATTTTGTTAATCAGATCATCAGAGATTATGCTTGTTCCAAACTGCTCTACAAGCTTGTCATAGTCCACTTCTCCCTTTACTTCCCAGGGTGTTACAATGAAATCCTTGGCCATTTTAATAAATCAAAAGATTATGATTATTTAAAGGTTTTGTTTAGTTGAATATTTTTTCTACTGTTTTTAATGCAGCCTCTCTCTTGTGAGGAAAAGCAGCTATTTTTATCCTGATATGGTAACAATCTCCTTTGTCAGTTAGCCAGAGCTTGTCTTCATTAGTTAATTTGCTTTTGTCAAGCCTTAAAAAGAAGTTAAGCTCATCATCAAGTCTTGATTCTGCTTGTCTTTTTATTAATAATTTCTGCTCATCAGCCAGGTTTTTGGCCAGATTCTTTAAGAAAAGATTTGTATGGGATTCTTTTTCAAGATAAATCTCTAAAATAGTTATTTTCTTTTCATTAAATCCTGTTGCATTTGTTTTTTTCAGTTCTATTTTTTCCTTTTTATTATCAAATGGAACAAGAAGCAAAAGCTTTTTTGCTATAAGCTCAGTATTATCTTTAGGTTTGCAGAAAACAGTTATGCATATGTTATGGGCTAACATGTAGCTTATTAAAATAAATAAGTTTAAATAGGTTTTCCTAATTTTAGTTTATATGAAGCACACACTAAAGATAACATTGATGCTTGTTTTATTGTTTTTTTTGTCTCAAATTGTTGGACTTGCAATAACAAACCAGTATATTGACCATAAGAAAACAGCAGAAACAGGTGTTACAGCATGGGAAGAATTGCCTTATGAAATGGAAAGGCCGCCTGTTGAGGAAAGCAGCTCTTTTGTATACATTCTAATAGCAGTTCTTCTTGGAACAGGGCTTTTAATGTTATTGATAAAATTCAAGAAAGTTAACTTGTGGAAGTTCTGGTTCTTTATAAGTGTTGTATTATGCCTTACAATAGCATTAAAGCCATTTATGAGACAGGAGATTGCATTAACAATAAGCTTTGTTTTAGCATTGTTTAAGATTGTCAGGCCAAATATTTTTGTGCATAATATAACAGAGGTCTTTATTTACGGCGGCTTGGCAGCAATATTTGTTCCAATAATGAATCTCTTTGCAGTGTTAATGTTATTATTATTGATATCTGCTTATGATATCTACGCTGTCTGGAAGAGCAAGCACATGGTAAAACTGGCTAAATTCCAGACAAGCTCAAGGGTTTTTGCAGGGCTTTCTATTCCATACAAAATGCCTAAAAAAGAAGCTAAGAAAAAAGCAGGAAAGGTTGTAAAAATTGAAAAGATTAAAACAGCAATTCTTGGAGGGGGAGATATTGCATTTCCATTAATATTTGCAGGTGTTGTGATGAAAAAGACAGGATTTTTAACATCATTGATAATTCCTATTTTTGTTTCAACAGCATTGCTTATCCTGTTGATTAAGAGCAAGAAAGACAGATTTTATCCTGCAATGCCATTTCTCAGCCTAGGATGCCTTGCTGGCTATGGTTTTATTCTTTTATTAGGATTTATATAAAAATTAGTGGTTCAATAATTCTTTAATGTCTTTTGCCTTAGAGAAGAAGAATATGACAATGGGTTAATGGCCATGCCGTCTTTTGCAGCTATAACCTGTGTATATGTTTTTTTCTGTATTTCCCTTGCCTCATACATTGGGTCTGCCTCAATCATCTTAATTCCCAAGTGCTGTATTATGGCGAGCTTTGGCTTTACAATATTTATTATCTTTACAGCATCGTCTGAATTAAGGTTTGTTTTTGAATTAACACCTGAGGGATTTACAACATTTAAAATCAGTATGTCTGAGCCTTTATGCGGCTCGGCAAGCCCTGTAAAATAGCTTGTGTCAGAAACATATGAAAGACTAAACTCCGGTGTTATAAATTTAAAGCCAATATTCTCTATGCCGTGCTTTGTTGGTGTTGTCCTTATTTCAATATCACCAACACCAATTTTTTGGTTCTCCTTAACAATGATATATCTTTCAAGGCAGTTCTTGTAGAAATTTAGTAGCATTGGATCTATATTGTTATCTCCATTAATAACTGTCCTGTTTGATATAAGAACACCTTTCTTATCCAAGCCAGCGTGAGTCATTGAGCTTATAACTGCATTAATGTCATTTGCATGATTTAAGTGGTTATGGGAAACAAGAATGCAGGTGTTTTCCCTTAGGTTAACATCATATTGCTCGGCCCTTACCAGAGCTCCTGGTCCGGGGTCTATATGAAACTGCATATCCTCTGCTCTTATTATGATTCCTCCAGAGGCCCGCAACTGCTTTCCGACAACAAAACAGTCACCCCCTGTGCCCAAAAATATGATTTGTGGCAGCATAAATGTTATAATATAGTTTTGATTTAATAAATCTTTTGGTTTAACAAAGGATTAGCTTGATTTGGATAAAGTTTATTAATAAGAAGTGAATTCTATGCTAAAAAATGGATAATCTTGATGA
>JAFCBX010000083.1 GCA_017610505.1 Methanosarcinales archaeon
GCAGCAGCAATTACTACCTGTTTGATGAAATTCAGAATGTTGTGGGATGGGAGAGATTTGTTAGGAAAATGCAGGATTCAAAAAAGAAGTTTGTTATAACTGGCTCAAATGCTTCTATGTTAAGCAGGGAATTAGGAACAAAGCTTACAGGAAGACATTTGATAAATGAACTTTTTCCTTTTTCTTACCAGGAGATGTTAAAATTAAAAGGGAAAAAACCATCTATATCTTCTTTTATGGATTATTTCAATATGGGTGGATTTCCTGAATATCTTAAGTATGATGATGTAACGATTCTTCAGCAGGTTTTTAATGACATAATTTTGAGGGACATTGTAGTTAGGTATGGTTTAAAAAATGCAAAGACCGTTAAGGAACTCGCAATTTATTTATTGACAAATATTGGAAAGGAGTTTTCATACAATAAGTTAAGAGAAACGTTTAAATTTGGCTCTGCCAATACAGTCATTTCATATATATCTTATTTTGAGGAATCTTACCTTCTCTTTACAGTTCCAAGATTCAATTATTCATATAAAAAACAGATTGTGAGCCCTAAGAAAGCATATGCTATAGATGCTGGCTTAGCCAGGGCAAACTCAGTATCTTTTTCAGAAGATAAAGGACGGGTGCTTGAGAATCTTGTTTTTTTAAGCTTGAGAAAAAAATATAAGGATATATATTACTTTAAAGAGGAAAATGAGTGTGATTTTCTGGTCAGGGAGAAAGGAAAAATAACAAAAGCAATACAAGTCTGCTATGAGCTGAATGAAGATAATAAAGACAGGGAGATAAGCGGTTTAAGGGAGGCAATGAATAAGTTTAATCTGAAGCAGGGGATAATTATTACACTCAGCCAAAAAGATAAATTCAAGGGCATTGAGGTTAAGCCTGCATGGAAATATATGCTTGAGAAATAAATATAATGTTTTTATCTAACAAAGGTATGCTATGATCTGCTAATCTTCTTGATTCAATAGAAAATTAATTTTAATTGAAAATCTTCCGGAATTTCTTACAAAACTGTTATAAAATAATTTCTATGTCCCTTATTAGTACCAATAACTAACAATACCCTAAAAACAAAAGATTTAAATATATGGCATTATTACCATATTACTATGGCAAAAAGAAGAATGCTACCAATAACACTCCTAAACTTAAAGATAGTGTATGAACTTTTTATTAACAAAGATGGAATAACCATCAAAAACTTAGCAGAAAATCTGAAAATAGATTATAAAAACACATACAATGCTGTTGATTTCCTGTTTAAGGAGGGTATAATTAAGAAACATAAGATAGGGAATTATAATATATGCAAACTGAATTATGATAACAACGATGTTATTAATTATATAAAATGGCATAATCTTATCATAAAAATCAATAGCTTCAAAAGAAAACATAACATAGAGTATGGAATAATTATGGATACTATAAGCAAACTGAAAAATAAAATAAGCCCTTTTTTTATTTGTCTGGTTTTTGGCTCTTATGCCAAAAATCAGGAGAAAACAAAGTCAGATATAGACATCTTATTTATAACCCACAAAACAAAGTTAGAGATTATTAAAAACAGTTTAAACAAGGTTAATGCACCATACCAAAAAAAGTTTCATCTTGTAGAACAAAATATCTCAGATTTTATTAAGGACCTGAAAGACAAGGGTAAGGTGAGTATAGCTACTGAAATCTACAAAGAGCCACCAATAGTTTTCTATGGCAGTGATATATTCTTCAAGATAATAGTTGAGGATAATAAACAATGGTAATTTTAAACAAAGGTCAAGCGGAAATTGAAGTGAAAAACTATAAAATAAATGATAAAATAAAGATAATGTTTCCTGACAAAACCTGGACTAAATATCATGACTCTTTTGCTAATGTTGTTTTTAGCTAACATTTTTTTACAACAGTTTCTTGACCTTTTCTTCAAGGCATATTATCATATTATTCTCAATTTTATAAAAGCTCAACATAATGGCTCCATGTCAATTGGTCAGACAGTGTCTGACTTTTTTGGTATTTAAGATAAAGCAGCCTCATATAAATAACATTGCTCCTACTAAAGCCTTTTCCATATCTCTTTCTCAGGTCCCTTGCCAAACTATTAAATAGTTTGCTTCCATATCTTGCCCTGCCTTTTTTTTGATTAAACTCAACAATCTTTTTACCGATACGCCAATATGTCTTAACCAGTATCTGGTTCACTTTTGTATAAACACTTTTTCTTGCTTTTTCTAAAAGCGTGCCAATAGAGGAAATGAGGGTATCATAATCCACTTCTTTCTTTTCAATAATCTCTTTGTTGATCATTTTGTTTTTTTCAGTTTTATCTGTTCTTTAGGCATTCTTTTTCTTTTTTTAACCTCATAAGCTAACTCTTTTGGGGTTGGAAGTTTGAGTTTGTACCTTGATGTGAATATTTTGTTGCTAATCCCGCCAAGAACATAATCAACATACACTTTATTCTTTTCAAGACATAATATAATTCCTATCGGGGGGTTATCTCCTTTGACATTGACTTCATTCTTAAAATAGTTAAGATAAAAATTCATTTGACCAGCATCCCCATGCTTGAATTCCCTCACTTTCAAATCTATTAACACATAACATTTTAATTCAATATTATAAAATACCAAATCAACGTAATGATGCACATTGTTCATTGTTATCCTATACTGCCTATTAACAAAGCTGAATCCTCTGCCAAGTTCAAGAAGAAAACTCCTTAAATGTTTAATCAAAGCACTTTCCAGCTTTGTTTCAGATAATCTTTCAGATTCAGGAATCCTCAGAAATTCCAATATAAAGGGGTCTTTTATAACATCATCTGCACTTTCAATAATCTGTCCCTTTTTAGATAAGAGCAAGACTCCTTTCTTATCTTTACTTAAAGCTAATCTCTCATACAATGCTGAACTTATCTGCCTTTTAAGTTCCCTAAAAGAATATAAGTTTTTTATTGATTCCTTTTCATAAAACCCCCTTTTTGCTTCATCTCCTATAGACAACAGAAGGCAATAATGGCTCCAGCTTAATTTGGCAGACACTGTCTGCCATTTTGGATAAGTTAAATACATCCTTCTCATGTCTCTCAGGTTTCTTTGCGAAAATCCTTTTCCAAGTTTTTCTAAAAGTTCTTTTGAAAGTTTTTTCATTAATTCAGAACCGTAATCAGCCCTTAACCTGCCTTTTTGCTCATATTCAACAATATATTTCCCGATGGTGTAATATGTATTTACTATTTTTGTGTTGATTGTTTTGGCTAGTTCTGTTCTT
>JAFCBX010000014.1 GCA_017610505.1 Methanosarcinales archaeon
GAACCTGAAACAAAATTCCTTAAATGTACAAAATGCAAACATATCTGGCGGGATTATAGTTAGATGAAAAACATAAAACAAGGAATTATTAAAGTTATTTTGAAACCTAATTCTACGAAAAACAGGATAATTAAATTTGATTCTGAAAGAAATGCTTACAGGATTGAGATAAAAGCCCCTGCTAAGGACAATAAGGCAAATATAGAGCTTATTAAATTTCTTTCAAAGTCATTGAAGAAGAATGTTAAGATAATTAAAGGTTTCAAAGGCAAGGAAAAATTAATTAAGATTTCCATAAGAGAATAATCACTTTTTTTCTCTTCTTTCACTCAGAAAAATTATAACTGCCAGAATTATAATTCCTAACAGTATATTATATTTGTAAGAAATTATGAAGGCAAGGATTTTAGTAAGAAACTTTGAATAATAAAGGAAAAATATCAATAGGGCTCCAACCAAAACAAGTACATACTTAATGAATTTATTTTTCTTATCGGTTTTTTTCAGGGCTTTTTTTGGCTTTCTCTCTTTTTTCTTTGGTTTATCTCTTTTTTCAGGCCATTTCTCTTCAGACTCCTCTTCTGTGAAGAATTCAATAATACCCTTCCACACCCCTTTAATAATTCCCTGTTTTTTCTTTTTTTTGGGTTTCTTCTTTTTCTCTGGCTCCTTTTTCTTAATTTTTTTAGGCTTTTCCTCTTCAGATTCCCCTATTTCTTCTGTAAAAAAATCAACTATCCCGTTCCAGGCGCTTTTTAATGTGCCTTCTTCTTTTCCCTGGATTTTTTCTACCTCACTAATCTTTTTTTTGTCCCCTTTTCTTATTTCAGGATGTTTTTTCAAAAAGTTAATTATCCTCCTGAATCTTGAATCAAGCCTGTTTAGGTTTTTTCTAAAATAATTGTTTTCAACAGAATTTTTTCTTACTGACTGGATTTCCTGCCTCAACTCAGAAAGCTGTTTGTTGAAGTATGATTTGTCAATGAACCTCTTTTCAAGCTCATCAACCCCTTTTTTTATGCTGCTGATGTCCTGCGCCCTTTTCTTAATTCTGGCATCAAACTTGTTTGTTTGCATATTGAATTCATTCACATCAACAACTGTATTTTTTAGATTTTCAAATTTCTTTTTAATTCCATTAGCCTTTTTAAAGCCCTCAATCATTAAATCAACAGATCCCTTTAGTTTTAATGCTTCTCTCAGTTCTTTTTTGAGTTTCTCTCTTTTTTTTATCTCCTTTAAGACCTGATTATGTTTTTCATTTAAGGAATCTATTTCGCTTTGAAAGTCCTGGTTTTTAACAAAATCTCCCCTTATCTCAGAGAGTTTATTGTTTATATCCTGAACAAGGCGCTCCTTTTTTTTGGTTAGGTTGTTTATATCCTTTTTTACTGCAGAAAAAGATGATTTCAGATTTTTATTTAGATTATAAAGCCTTATTTCTATATTTTCTTCTTTACCCCCAGAAACCATTTTTAATTTTAAAGTGATAATTAACTATATAAACTTTTCGATAGTTAAAGGCCAATCGGATGTTTATTTTTAATAGGAACCTTGTTTTTATTGAATAAATATTTAAAGTAAAGACAAAAATTTATATATTAACCAAAAAGGCGGGGTAATATGAAAACTTTAGTTGTATTTTATTCAAGAACAGGACTTACAAAAGAGATAGCAGTCCACATTTCAGAGGAACTTAACTGTGATATTGAGGAAATCTTTGATGTAAAAAGCAGGAAAGGCATTTTTGGTTGTATCAGGTCCGGAATTGAGTCAGCATTTAAAAAAACACCTAATATAAAAGAAATTGAAGTAAACCCAGAGAATTATGATATTGTTATAATTGGAACGCCTGTTTGGGTTGGAAACATGGCCAGCCCTGTAAGAACATACCTTTTCAGGAACAATGATAAGCTGAATAGGGTTGCTTTCTTCTGCACAATGCTTAGCAGAGGCAGCAAAAAGACATTCCTCGAGATGGAAAAATTGTCTGAATTTAATCCTTTGGCATGCCTTGCCCTCACAGGTAATGAAATAAAACAGGAAAAACACATAAAGAAAGTAAAGGAATTCATAAACAAAATAAAAAAGAATTACAAGAAAACTTAATAACTCTCCTTTTGCAATGCCTTTATTGCTGGCAGCTCTTTTCCACTCAGAAACTGCAAAAATGCGCCGCCGCCTGTTGAGATATAACTTACCTTATTTTCAAGGCCAAGTTTTTTTATGGCAGCAGCAGAATCACCCCCACCAATAATAACCTTTGCCTTCAGGCCAGATAAGAACAAAGCAATCTCGTTTGTTCCTTCTGCAAACTTCTCAAACTCAAATGCCCCAATTGGGCCGCTCCATACAATAGTCTTTGAGTCCTTTAGTGTTTTTTTGTACAGTGCAATACTATCAGAACCTATATCTCCTATCATACATTCATCTGTTATTTTTTCAATCTTTGCTATTCTTGAATTCTCACCCTTCTCAATGCTGTCTGCAACAAATACATCAATAGGCAGAATTATCTTTCCTTTTGATTGTAATAAAAGTGATTTTGCACAATTCACTGATTCAAGATCAAATTTTGATTTTCCTATGTTGGCACCCATTGCCTTAAGAAATGTGTTTGCCAAAACACCCCCCACAACTATTTTGTCAGCTATTTCCAGAAGATTTTTTATTACATCTATCTTATCTGGCTTTGCTCCGCCAATTATAGCAATAAACGGCTTTTCAGGATTTTGCATTATTTTTGTTAAAATCATCACCTCTTCTTCAACCAGAAAGCCAGCACAAGAAGGCAAAAACTTTGTTATTGTAGTCATAGATGCATGATTTCTATGGCAGTTTGCAAATGCATCATTAACATAAACATCACCTAAGCTTGAAAGCTCTTTTGCAAATTCTTCATCATTGCTCTCTTCTTCAGCATGAAACCGAAGGTTTTCCAGTAAAACAATATCCTTATTTTTCATTTCATTTATTTTTTCTTTTATTTCTTGGCCAATGCAGTTATCTAATTTTATTACTTCTTTATCTAGTAATTCACTAAGTTTTTTAGCAACCTTGTTCATCTTCAGCTTTTCAACGACCTGGCCTTTTGGCCTTCCAAGATGGCTCATAAGTATAACCTTGGCATTTTTTTCCAAAAGAAAAGTCATTGTTGGAATTGCAGCCATTATTCTCTCGTCTTCAGTTATGTCTCCATCATCATTCAATGGAACATTAAAATCAACCCTTACCAAAACCTTTTTGTTTTTAAAATCAAAATCTTTCATTGTTTGAATCATTTTATCACCTTCTTTATCCAGTTTTTAAGAGAGGTTATAAATCTTGCGATGGATGACTTTCCGATTGTTATTGCTTTTTCAGGGCAAAGCTCTTGGCAGCAATAGCATAAAATGCACTTCTTTCTGTTAATTTTTATTTCATTATTTACCAAGCTAATTGCATTTACAGGGCATGCCTTAATGCAAACAAGGCATTTTTTACACTTCTTTTTATTTACCTTAATCTCTGGGTTTATTAGTGAATAAAATATCTTAAGCAGGAATCCAGGAACTTTCCTGATAGTTTTTATTGGCTGTTCATATCTTACTTTAATATTTTTTCCCCCAACAATCTGTATCTCTGGTTTAAGACCCCTTTTAAGTAATGCCTTATTAGTCAGTATATCCTCTGTTTTAAAGCCAATTATTTTTGCTGCAACAAAGTCAAGCGCAACGCCACTTTTGCTTGCAATAATTATTCCGGTTTTTTTTATTTTTCCAGCAGCAGGGCCATTTCCTTCCATTCCAACAATTCCGTCCATTACATTAAGGTTAGGTATCCTGCAATTATAAATGTCTATTAGTAGATCAGCAAATGTGATTTGGTTTCCACAGATTTTATGATAATATGATTTTTTCCCTCCGGGGATTATACCAAACATGTTTTTTACAGCACCTGTATAACCAACTAAGCTGTGTGTTTTTAGTTTTGGCATGTTAATAATAAAATCAGCATCTAAGAGTGATTTTGACACATGAATTCCTTTCAGAATCTTGCCATTTATTTCTGTGTAAGCTATCTTTGACTCTTCAAAGGGTATTAGTTCTGCATTATACCTTTTGGATATTTCCTCTATTCCTGTTTTCTTAAAAGCCTCCTTTGTTCCTCCAAATGCTCCAATTCCCGATGAATCACCTATTGAAATCTTGCATTTTTTTTCTTTAAGAATAAAGCAGACAGCATTAATAAGAGCAGGATGTGTTGTAATAGCCTCATCAGGGATTTTTGCGCTTAGAACATTTGGCTTTAAAAGAACTTTAGAGCCTTGCTTTATCTGAAAGCCAATCAGGTTTAGGGCTTCTCTTACCTTTTCAAGCACAAGCTCTTCATCATAAGAATCGCATTTAACAACTGAAACCTTTTCTGCCATGATGCTTGTTGCTTTAGCTTATTATAAAAAGTTTTCTTTTTAAATTGTTAAAAAAATAAAAAGAATTAAACCATCATCTTAATGAATTCAACCATCCTGCATGAATAGCCCCACTCATTGTCATACCATGCAATAACCTTTACTAAATTTCCAGAGGTTTTTGTTAACTCTGCATCAAAGATTGCAGAATGTGGGTTTCCAACAACATCTATTGAAACTATCGGCTCTTCTGTATACTCTAAAATTCCCTTTAACTCATGTTCTGCTACTGACTTGAAAAGCTTGTTTATTTCTTCAGCAGTTGTTTCTTTTTTCAGAACAGCAACAAAGTCTGTTATTGAGCCGTCTGCAACAGGAACTCTCATTGCCATTCCGTCAAGTTTTCCTTTAAGCTCTGGTATTGTTTCTGTTACAGCCTTTGCAGCTCCTGTTGTTGTTGGTATTATTGAAAGATTAGCAGCTCTTGCTCTCCTTAAATCCTTGTGAGGAAGGTCAAGAATTTTCTGGTCATTCGTGCAGGCATGAATAGTTGTCATAAAACCCTTTTCAATGCCAAAATTATCATTCAGAACTTTTACAACAGGCGCAAGGCAGTTTGTTGTGCATGATGCTAATGAAATAACATTATCCTTTTTCTTATCATAATCTTTCTCATTTACTCCAATCACAATTGTTTTTATAAAATCTTCTCCCTTAAATGGAGCAGATATCAAAACCTTTTTTGCCCCTGCCTTTAGATGTTTTTCAGCACCTTCTTTTGTCCTGAATATTCCAGTGCTTTCAACAACAACATCAATATCAAGCTTTTTCCATGGAAGTTTTTCAGGATTTTTTTCAGAAAATATCTTTATTTCTTTTCCATTAACCATAATAGAACTATCCTTTGCTTTGATATCTGCATTTAATATGCCATGAACAGAATCATATTTCAGCAAATGCGCTAAAGTTTTTGCATCTGTCAAGTCATTTACAGCAACAAAATCTATATTTTTATTGTTAATTCCGGCCCTGAATACGAGCCTTCCTATTCTTCCAAAACCATTGATTGCAACCCTTATCATGAAATCACCTCTGATAACCAATATTAATCATTACTTCTTTTTATATGTTTTGGGTTTTTTGGATTTATTCCACAAGCTTTTTATAAGATTTATTAATTCCTGAAGTTTATGGCATATGAATTAATCATAACCGAGAAGCCAAAGGCCGCAGAAAAGATAGCAAGCGCTCTCGCCGATGGAAAGATGATCAAGGAGTCATACAAAAAGGTTTCATACTACAAAATAACCCGCGGCAAAAAGGATATTGTTGTTTGCTGTGCTGTAGGGCATTTATTTGGATTAGCAGAAAAAGACAAGAAAGGGTGGGTTTATCCTGTTTTTGATATTGAATGGGTTCCTTCATTTGAGCAGAATAATGGTGCAAAATTCACAAAAAATTATGTTGATGCAATAAAAAAGGCAAGCAAAGATGCTGATTCTTTTACTGTTGCATGTGATTATGATGTGGAGGGCGAGCTAATTGGCTTTAATATTTTGAGGTTTATATGCAAGCAGAAAGATGCAAACAGAATGAAGTTCTCAACCCTAACAAAGCAGGACTTGATAAATGCATATGAAAAAAAATCAAAAACAATCGACCACGGGCTTGCAAGTGCTGGAGAAACAAGGCATGAGCTTGATTGGTATTATGGAATTAACCTTTCAAGAGCACTTACATCTGCTATAAAATCAGCAGGATTTTTTAAAGTGCTGAGCTCTGGGCGTGTCCAGGGCCCTGCCTTAAAGATAATAGTTGACAAAGACAAAGAAATAAAGGCTTTCAAGCCAGTTCCATTCTGGCAGATAGAACTAATTGGTGATGTAAAAAAAGGAAAGATAACAGCATTGCATGAAAAAGACAAGTTTTGGGACAAGAAAAAAGCAGACAAGGTAATGAAAAATGTTAATGATCAAAAGCTTGCAAAAATAAAGGAAGTTAAAAAAACAAAATTCAAGCAGGCTCCCCCTGTTCCATTTGATTTGACAACAATGCAGATAGAGGCTTACAGGGCATTGAGAATATCTCCAAAAGATGCTCTTGCTATTGCCCAGGAGCTTTATACATCCGGATTTATTTCATATCCAAGAACATCCAGCCAAAAGCTGCCAAAAGAAATTGGATACAAAAAGATTCTGGAGAAATTATCAAAGCAAAAAAATTATTCAAGATTGTGCAATGAATTATTAAAAAAAGGGCTTGCGCCAAATGAGGGCAAAAGCACAGATTCAGCACATCCTGCAATTTACCCAACCGGAATCTCACCAAAAGGGCTTGAAGACCAGGAATTAAAGCTTTATGATTTAATTGTAAAAAGATTCATGTCTGTATTTGCAGAGCCGGCAACAAAAGAAACAGTTGTTATTAAAATTGACTGCAACAGTGAGATTTTTATTGCAAAGGGAACAACAACTGTTGAAAAGGGGTGGCATGTTTTTTATGAGCCATATGTTTCAGGAAAGGAAGAAGAGCTTCCTGCTGTCAAAGAAAATGAAAATGTTAACGTTAAAGAAATAAATATGTATGACAAGGAAACACAACCCCCAAAGCATTATACTCCTGCTTCTATAATCAAAGAGCTTGCAAAAAGAAACCTCGGGACAAAGGCAACTCGTGCCCAAATAGTAGATACTTTATTCCAAAGAGGATATATAAACGGAAAATCCATAGAAGCAACAGAGCTTGGAATAAGTGCTGTTGAAACTCTTGAAAAATACTGTCCAAAAATATTAGATGAGGAGCTCACAAGGCACTTTGAAGTGGAAATGAATGAAATAGAAGAAGGAAAGAAAAAGCCGAAAGAAATCCTTAATGAAGCAAAACAGGGATTAAAGGAAATTCTTTCTGATTTCAAGAAAAAAGAAAAAGATATAGGTGAAGGCTTAAAGGAAGCAACTATTGAAACAAGAAACAAGGAAAGCTTTATTGGAAAGTGTCCTATATGCAAAAATGGGAATTTAAGGATTATTTTTTCGAAGAAAACAAAAAAGAGATTTATTGCGTGCGATGCTTATCCAAAATGCAAAACAACATTCAGCCTGCCTCAGAAAGGGCTTGTAAAATCAGCTGATAAACCATGCCCAGAATGCGGCTATCCAATGGTGATGGTTATCACAAAAGGGAGAAGGCCATGGATTTTCTGCATAAATCCTAATTGCAAGGGCAAACAAACAGAATCAAAAGATATTTAATTACTAATTTATTCTTTATTGTCATAATGATATTAAAATCAAAAGTGGTGTTTCTATTAATATTTCTATTTCTAATTCCTGTTTGCTATGCTGGTGTTGGCCACATGCCTTTATTAGCTGTAAGCCAGACAAAGGATGGTTATGAAGGCTCTCCTGCTCACCTCTACCTTGAGATAAAGCCTGGAACAGGGCGCGTATTTATTGAAACATACCCTCTAACAAAGCTAGATACCCAAATCTCGACAAGGTTTGCAAGGGAGATAGCATGTAAATATGTCAATGCTGATTGTGATAACTATGATTTCTTTTATACAATAAGGGCAGAGTCATCCATCATAGGCGGCCCAAGCGCAGGCTCTGCAATATCTGCACTAACAATTGCAATGCTTGATAACCTGAATATTGATGAGCATATAACAATAACAGGAACAATAAATTCCGGCGGGATTGTCGGGCCAGTAGGAGGCCTTAAAGAAAAAATAGATGCTGCCTCAGAAATAGAAATAAAAAAAGTGCTGATACCCGCAGGGACAAGATTTTCAAAGGAAAAAAATAATAAGACAATTGATCTTGTTGAATATGGAAATGAAAAAAACATAATTGTTGTTGAAGTATCTGACATTGATGATATTTTATATGAGCTTACAGGAAAGATAAAGGAAAAAGTAAATGAAAGCCCTGAAACAAGCCATGAATACTCTAATATCATGAAAATTCTTGGGGAAAGATTATGCAATAAGAGCCATGAGTTAAAAAAAGAATTTGAAAACTTAAAAAAAAGGGAACTGGATGAGAATCTTATCAAAATAGAGGAAAGTGCAAATAATCTAACTAAAAAAGGAGAATCTGCTTTTAATGAAAACACATTCTATTCTGCTGCAAGCTTTTGTTTTGGGGCAAACACAAAATACAAACAGCTTATTTTTTTAATTCAGGATATGAAAAAGAAAGATGTAGCTGATGAAATAAAGTTAGTAAGAGAGGAAATAAAAGATTTTGATTCAAGGCTGCCTTTTAAATATGAAACAATAACTGATCTGCAGACATATGCAATAGTAAAGGAAAGACTCATAGAAGCAGAATATTATCTTGAGTTAAGCGAGGAACATCTTGGCAAAGGCGAGATGAATAAAAGCATTGGCTCTTTGGCATATGCTATTGAGAGGTTTTATAGTGCTAAAGCCTGGAGTGAGTTCTTTAGTAATGAAGGGAAAAAATTTGATTTTAATAAAGAGGTTTTAAGGAGCTCTTGCATGACAAAGATATTTGAGGCAGAGGAGCGCTACCAGTATGTAATATTATTTTTTCCAAATGTTCTTGCCGATACAAAAAAGGAGATAGACCTTGCTTATTCTGATATGGAAAATGAGGATTATGACCTTTGTTTGTTTAAGGCAAGCAAAGCAAAGGCAGAGTCAGACATTATACTTTCTACATTGGGTGTTGAGGAAGAGCATGTTGATGATCTGCTGGATAAGAAACTGGAAATTGTAGGAAGAAACATTGTTGAGACAACCAAAAAAGGGCTTTTTCCAATAATTGGCTATTCTTACTATGAATATGCAAAAAGCCTTAAGGATGATGATAAATACTCTGCTTTATTGTATGCAGAGTATGCCCTTGAATTAAGCAATCTTGATATTTATTTTGATAATAATAAAAAAACATTTATACCTTATATTGATAAAAGGTTTTTTTCAGCACTTGTTTTAGGAATATTTATTGGGCTTTTGTCAGGACTCTTATTGTTCAGAAGAAAAAGAGAGCAAGGTTTGTTTATCAAGATTAATAGATAATTTTTGTTTTAAATCTAATAAGCTTCATCATGATGCTTTACATAATGAACAGTTATCAAATCATCCTTTACATTAAAGATAATAATGAATGGATCAAGATGTGCCCTTCTGTTGCCCTTTAATACATTCCTTAAAGGTTTATAATGCTCTGGATTTTGCCTTATTTCTTTTAGCTTTTTTGTTAATCTTTCAAACGGGCTTTTGTCTTTTCTCTTTAATTTCTTTAATTGCTTCTCAAAAAAGGGTGTAAATTTTATTTTGTATTCCATCATTATAAAGCCTTAAAGTATTTATCCATCTCTTTGTCAGATTTCAAAACCTTTCCTTTTCCAGCACTTGCCTCTTTCATACTTTGCTTTACCCCGGAAATTAGTTTTTTATCACTATAAATAAATCTTTCATTAAAATCCTGGGTTAGTTGCCTTAATTCCTTAAGTTCTTCTCTGATTCCTGTTCTAACTAAGTCACTAAAATTAGAAAACAAACCATTCTTAACTAGATTCATACTTTCATTATACAGGTTTGTTGGCAGAGATATTGTTATTTTTTTAAATTCCATTTATACCACCTTAACACCACTTAGGGAGGTATTAGTATATAAATCTTTTGATTTTTTGTAATAATAAGCTATTTAGAATTAATGATTATGAAACCCGGGAATGAAACCCGAAGGCCTCAGTCCCAGGAAAAAGAGGTGATTATAAACCTGAGATAAGGGCAAGCCCATATCCCAGGAAAAAGAGGTGATAGTTGAAAATAAAGATATAGATAAACACCCCCCAAACCCACTTCTAACTACTGTATAGTGTAACTACTATATAAAGCTTTCGGTTTTTAAGGATTCTATAGTAGTAACACAATTAACAAACCGGTTTATAGACGGGAAAAGCTGAAATCAATAAGTATTTAAATCTTCTAAAAAATATGAAAGCCTATGTTATGCCAAAAATGTAACAGGGCAAAGGCAGAGATAAAGCTTCCTTACCTGGGCTTAAGATTATGCAAGGCCTGTTTCTGCAAGCTTATTGAAAGAAGGGTAAAAAAAGAGATAAGGTCAAAAAATCTTATTAATGAGAAAGAAAAAATTCTTTTATTGAATAATAACAGCAAGGAAGCAAAAATCTCAGAGCATATAATAAGGGTTGCATACAATAATAGGGTTGATTTGTTGAAAGTTAAGATTAATGAGCTTGAGATTGGTTTTTTAAGCAGAGAAGTAAAAGAATCCATAAAAAAGAACAAGATAAAACAGATAATAATTCCCTGGAATCTTGATGATGAAATAATTTATTTTAGTGAAAATCTTTTCAATAGAGGTGACTTTAAGTACATAGGCAATTTTAAACAAAACAAAATACTTTACATAAAACTTCTGAGAAATGTCCTTGAGAGCGAATGCTTGTTGTTTGCAAAGTGCAGGAAATTTAAGTTTAAAGATAGACCAGAAAAAGACAAACAAAGAAAAGACATAAAGAAAATGCTGGACAAGATAAACAAAAAGCATGCAGAGACAAAGTTCTCTTTGCTTAAAAGCATAGAGCAGATAATACCTATTATACAAAGTTAATCTTAAACACATTCTAAGAATTCAATTTGTTTTAATTTGTGATTTAAAATCACTTGCTAAGCTTCTGAATTGCCCTTTAAGGTGGTTATGGTCTGATCTTAGCTGAGCAATTGATATTCCTACTGTGAAGATTGAACCTAAATTGAATATTAATAATCCAATAATTAAGTCTTCAGTAGTCCAGGAACCACTAAACATTGCCCTTAATATCTGAATTAA
>JAFCBX010000084.1 GCA_017610505.1 Methanosarcinales archaeon
TTTATTTTGGCAGGTCTTTTCAACATCATAGGCCCCTAATTCATTGCATGCTATTCCCTCTGGGCAGTCATATGTGTCTTCACAGTCTATCAGGCCGTCACCATCATCATCTATTTTGTTAAGGCAGTTCTCTTGAATTCCACAAGTGCTCCAGCATTCAAAATTGATATCATCATATTTTCCATCCCCAATGTGAGTTCCCGCTCCTTCTCCTTTTTCACAACATTGGCCCCCATTATTAGAGCAAACACTTGTTTTGCAGCCTAAGCAAGTTCCATCAGCGCATATTGGTGTATCATAAGGGCAATCAGAATCAGTTATGCATTCGGGTTGGCATGAGCTTACATCAATCCATCCTGTCATAATGGGATTTAGTGAATTATCGCTTGGGGTAATTAGAAACATCACATTTTGTTTTAGATAATCCCTGCAATCACTTAACCAAAGGTTATAAGCATATCCAAAGGCTGTTGTATTTTTATCCTTGCAAGTACCATCTGCTACTTGGTTATCGTCATCATCATAAAAAGGGAGTATATAAAAATAGTCCACATCTTTATAATATTCTAAATTTTCCTCTGAGTTCCAGGCAAGTATTACATTAGGGCACTCAAGAGTGGTTGTTATGCTTTCTCCTGGTGGGCATTCAAATTCTTTGCATTCCCCGCTTACATAAATTGTTTCAGGAGGGCAGTATGCACAGCATGTTTGATATCCCTCAAAGTCTGTTCCACCAGTTATCTCTTCACACCATTGACTGCCACTAAAAATAGATATTCCAGTCCAACCTTCTCCTATCCCTCCAGTTTCATCACAATCACTTCGACATGCTGAAAGGCCATTTAATTCAATATCTGCACTAAATGGAAGCCCTGAGGCTTCTTCGCAAGATGTTGCATTTGGGGGCAGGCATCCTTCCCTATCATAATAAACTGTTTGTGGTGGGCAGTATGCGCAGCATTTGCTGGCAGAAGGCTCAACGCAATTAGAGCACCATGCAGTCTCATTGCATTCTGCTTCTACAGTATACCTAAAATCCGGGCATTCATCTAAACATACAGCAATTCCCCCCTCTTCTGTTAAATTTTGTATAAGTTCCTGCTCCATCTCATCATTTATATCACCAATCAAGCTAATTATATTTACGCCTTCTACCTCAGTAAGATAGTTAAGGTTTGTAGCAGAAAATGTTTTATTATAATAATCTTCTTTATTGGGGTAACCACCACATGACCGGATGCATGGTTCAGAACAGCATTTTTTTTCTCCTGTTAATGGACTTAACCATTTAGTAGGGCAAACCTCTCCATCCCCGCAGGTATATCCTTTTATATAATCACATGAATCTGGGCAACAATACCCTCCTCCATCACATTCGAAAAAACCCCAACAGGGGTATTTACATAATCCCTCTAAATGCCATCCATTGTCACAGCCATCAGAAGGGTTTATACATTCTTGACTACATTCGTGCTCCTCTGAAGGCTCGGGATTTTCAATCTCACATTTTCCTTGTATTGGGAAAGGGACAGAATCAGCACTATAAACAACAACCTGAAACAACAAGAAAAAAAGGCAGAACAAAGTAATTATAGTTTGAATCTCTTTTTTGTTAATCATAATCTCATCTCAAAATTAATTTTAAATTAGTCTTTTTTAACCTTTATATTTATTTTTTATTCCACATATATAAAATCTTTTTGTTTTTTATGGGGGGGCTTGTTGGCCTATTCCTACATCAATATCCTGCCAATCTTGATAATCCTCATTGTCTTTTTCTTTTACATAAACTGTTAAGTCAATATATTCATTATCAAAGTCAAATTGTTCTAATTGGTAAGTAGAAGGTGAATAGCTGAATAAAAGTTCATCCTCATCAGGGTCATATGCTTTTGGATTTACTTTTAATTTTATCTGCTCTTCATTTATTGTAGGAAATGGTGGGGGCGATGGAAATAAAAAAGGTAAAACCTGGTCAATATAATGCAATGCAGGATACCTGTTTTCCCTGGCAAACTGAAATGTATATGGCTCTGCATATAACATTGACTTATCATCATTTATTATAATAATATCGTCATGCTTAGGAGGGTTTGCATTTGTAATTTTTTTAATAGTCATACTATCTTTATTATTACTTGGGTCACTAATATTAAATAATACTCTTACAATATCCTCATTTATGATATCATGAGCAAGATTATAAATCTTTTTTAACCTTATCTGATGGTTTGTATAAAAATAATTAATATTTGTTACTTCATTCGTGGCTCTTTTTGTTATTTCTAAAGGGTATGTTAGGAATACTGTTACATCATTTTCTCCTATCACAACAGAAACATCCATCTCTCCTTCAGTTATATCAAAGCCATGCTCCTTAAAAAGTGTTAAATCAAGATTCTGCAGGTAGCTTGTTATAAAAGATTCAAGCTGGGATTTGATTGAAGGGCCAGAGTCATCCAATGGGGGCAGGTTTTCATCCCCAAAGTGGCCGGAATTAATATTCAATGTGCCTGCTATATAAGGGAATATAGTAGCCGGGCTCGAGATATCCCAAGGATATTCTGGTGGGTAGGGTTGATAAAATGACAAATATTCAGTCTCCTGCTTGTATATTCCATAAGAAACCTCATGCTCACCATAAAAAATAGTTTTAGCATCATCAGGTGTTAAACCACCCTGGTGATCATAAATATATCCTATTTCACTTGGTATTTTCTGGGCCCTTACAAGTTCCTGCACAGTCTGTACTTTTTCAGTTGTGCCTTTTAAATAAAAGAATAAAGTAGCCAAAAGAAGAATAACCATCCCTATAATTATGTAAACAGTAACCTGAGCCCTCTTTTTTTTATGCATTGTTAGTCTTCAGTTATTTAAATAAGGGGGTATATTAAAATCTTTCTATAAAGATTAGTTAAGTATTAAGAAAAAGGGAAGTTAATATTCCTGTTTATTGCTTACTGGATTAATGTTTTCTGTATTTTTTAAGTTCAGCAGTTGCAACTTTTGACAGCTCATCAAAAATATCTTTTGATTTACTGCCTTTTTTAGATTTAACACCCTTTGCCTTTTTATGAGCAGGTTTTGGTTTATGGGTAATTTTTGGTTTTTTAGCTGCAGGTTTGCCTATATCAAGCCTTCCGTGAAGCTTCTCTTTTATGTTGCTCTCTGGGTTAGGAGCAAATGTGCTAAATACTTTATCATGCTCCTTAAATTTCTCCCTATCCCCCATAATTTTTTCCATAGCCTGTTTTCTTCTAATCTCAATTGACTTAGCCTGGTTTGGACTAAACGAAGTCCTGATGGGTGATTTAAATTGTGAGGTTACGGGACTGAATGGTTTTTTCTGCTTTGGCTTTGTGGAGTTTTTATACAATAAATAACCAATTCCTGCAAGCAGGAGGATTATTCCAATTATGAGCAAGATGATTGGCCAAATATTAGATTTTGGTGGATCAGTTGGATCAGTTGGATCATACCCTTTATTAACCTCGTCTCCATCTAATATCCCATCACCATCAGTATCCTTAACAGTTGGGTCTGTTCCTTCCCTGTATTCCTTTAGGTTTGTCAGGCCATCATTATCTTCATCATCAGCTGAATCATCAAATTCAATATTAAGGCCATATTTTTCCTCCCATTTATCAGGCATTCCATCATTATCAGTATCTTCTTTAGTAGTAGGGGGTGTTGGTATGATAATCTGTCTTTTCACACAATAACCATCTTCACAATTATCTGATTCACAGTCTGAGTTTCTTATGCATTCTTTTCCATTTTTACATGGAGAGCATGAGCCGCCGCAATCATAATCTGTTTCATCACCATCAAGCTTATTATTATCACAAGGGTCTATGCTTATACAAGTTTTAAGGCTGGAGTGACAATTACCAGACTCGCAGTCACTATTCTTTTTGCATTCTTTACCAATTCCGCATTCTGGGCAATCTCCTCCACCACAATCTTTATCTGTTTCATCACCATTTTCCACATCATCATTGCACGTTGGCTCTGCACACTTCTTGCTTGAGTTGCAGAAGCCGCTTTCGCAATTACTATCAATAAGACAATCTTTGTTAAGCTCACATGGTGGGCATGAGCCGCCGCAATCTATATCTGTTTCATCTCCATCCAGCTCAAGATTAGAGCAGCTTGTTGGCTTCTTTGATATATCAACAGTTATTCCATCACTTTCGCCAATTTCACTAAATAAACCTGCTTTATCAATTGCTTTTACACTAAAGAAATATTTTGTTCCATCAGTTAAATTAAGATTGTTATCATTATGGTCTTTATAAATCCGTATCCATTTATTTTCCTCATTACTTTTTGTCCAATTGATTATCACTTTTCCATGAGAGTCCTCAAGCATATAATAATAGTAATCTATGCCAGAAAGATTATCTTCTGACAACCATTTTACCTTTAGCTCGTCTGTATGATAAGAATATTCTGGATAATTATCAATATTGCTTGTGTCATCAACAACTGGTGTTGAAGGAAGGATTGTATCCACAATGAAATCTATGGTTTTAATAACTGAACTCTCACCTCCTTTGTAGCACTTTACATAATATTTGTAATTTCCATCATTTTGGAAGGTTAATAATTCCCTATGTTCCTTGCCTCCAGTAGAGCTAAAGTCATTTCCACTATCCTCTTTTATGTTATCTAAATCTTCACTATAAGAACATACTGCATCTTTATTTGTTGTGATATTTAGATATGTGCTTAATTTATTAACATATCTCTTTTCAGGTGATGCATCCACAGTAAGTTCTTGGTTCAGGTTAACACTAACAAGAATTCCTTTTGGCTCTGAAGGATCTGAAACAAGCCCTGCCTTGTTCTTGCAGGCAACATAATATACATAATCCATTGTATCCTCTGGAAGGTTGCTTATTGTCTTTTGGTGTGATGTAGAGAAATCAGGCTCATCAAATTTAGGGAATTTGCCAGTCATTGAATCATAATCTGTTGATGAATCATCATATTTGCATATTGTTTCATCATCTGTTCCGATAATCAAAACTGTTTCAACAGGACGCTCCCAAATAGAGCTGGGGTCTGCCTCAAATATTTCTATAACCGGTCTTGAATCATCAACATATAAGTCAAAGATTCCGACAGTGTTTTCATCAGGAGTCCAGAAATCATCATCGCACTTGACATAAAGCTTATGCATTCTTAGGTTGTCTATAACATAATTCTCTTTTGTGTGTGTTTTACTTTCAGTGCTGTCAAAGTAATCCATATTATCATAATTTGATTCATCAAGACCAAACCTGCAGAATATATCCTTATCAGTTGAAATGATAATATCAAACTCAGTGTTATCAGCAACACCATATTCTGGCTGCGTAAGGGTAATGTTAATTTTACATGTTTTTATGCATGGCCCATCGCAGTCAATTCCTCCCTCCCAAGAACCATGATGGTAGTTTTGTATCCCATCAGAACACAGGATTTCTGCTGTGCAGTCAGGATAGCTTATGACTACATTATTATCATTATCATTGCAGTCGCCATAATCAAGGCCATCACGGCCTTTGCAAAGTCCATCTTTGTCAATATCTATTGCAACACCATGATCATCCACAGCACATCCTAATTCTGTCCATTCCTCATCATCACCCTGGTTAGGAACACCATCACCATCTTTGTCAGGGTCTTCATCATTAAGAAGGCCATCATTATCATAATCATCCTTTGTTCCAGTCAAACCACTATTATGCTCTTCTTCTTCTAATTTGCATATTCCATCTTGGCAGGTTTT
>JAFCBX010000015.1 GCA_017610505.1 Methanosarcinales archaeon
AGACATTAAAAAATCATTACAGCAAAGTTCTCAAATGATGGCAAGATTACAGGAAATTTCAGAAAAGGAATTACAGGGCAAGGCATTGAGTGAAGAAGATTATGGATATATAGAAAAGATTGATTTAACCTTTAAGGAAATAATTGAAGATTTGGCTTCTGCATTAACAGTTAAACAAGGAAAGAATATTCCATTAATTACAGAAAAGAAGACTTCTCTTGCAGGTGCTAATGATGCATTCAAGACAACGATAATTGCTGATGTGCATACTGAAACAAACACTCAAAAAGTTTTGGAAGTGGGAACAGGAAAAATAGATTGGGTTATTGTTGCACATGCATCAAAAGATGGGAGAATTGGGATAGCAGTTGGCCCAATGTTCAGTTATTACGAGTTTCCTTGGCCCATGAAAGACAGATTAACAGATGAGAAATGGAGAAGTGAAGTCATAAATACTGTAGAGAGGCCAGACTGGATAGCTTCTTTTATTTCTTAATTTTAATATAGGAAGAATTAGTTTATTTTATTCTCTTGTATAATTCCTGCATTTCCCTGTAAAGCAGCTTCTTTTGGTTTTCAGGCAATTTATTGTAAATTAGTATTATCTCATCATATGCTGATTTAGCAGAATCAAGTTTCCCTTTTTTAATCAAATTTTTTGCTTTAACCAGCTTATTATTTATAATTTTGAGATTATCCTTTTTTCTATCATTCTTTGGCCTTTTCTGTTTCCAGTTCTTTTGCACAAGATAAACTAAGATTATCAGGATTAATATAATAATTGTTCCATACGCGAATATGGATAAATCCATTATATCTTTTTTTGTTATATCTTTTTGTTTTATAACAGCTTCCTCTTCAATAACCCCAAGCAGTTCTTTCTTGTTTATTGTCTTATATCCCTGTTTTGAGGCTGTAATCTCTAATTCATAGTTTCCAATCTGCTCAGCTTTAATGGAAGCTGGAAGAGTTAGCTGTTTTGTTGTTTTATCAGGATAACTTAATACTGCTGTCACATAAGGATTCTCAACATCAATGAAGTAATCAAGGTATATTTCCTCTCCTTTTAAAAAAATCTTTGATGGTTTTGAACATGCCTTATCTTTGCATATCTTTACATCAAATGAAAAAGAAGGTTTTGTCTCTATTCTGAATGCCTTTTGTATATTAAAAGAATAAGGGCTTAAAAAAGATACATAAGCTATGCAGTCTGATGATTGGAAATCATTTTGAACCTTGCCATACTCATATTCTCCATAAAATGGTTCATCCTTATTTAGCTTCCTTTCTTTTATTTCAATCAAATCCAAATGTATTTCACTTTCACAACTTATTCCTGCACTGTATTCTACATCAATATTTTCATCACTTATAATTCTGTACTCAAAGTTAATAGAATCCCCCTCATAAAAAACTTCATTTACATTTAAATCTGCTCTTGGAATTGCATATGATGTGCTGCAGGATAGAAGAATAAATACAAATAAGAATATAATGCTTCTTATATTTACTAATAAATCCATTGTAAATTTTCCTCCAAAAAGTAATCTGGTTTTATATCTAAAGTTGGGTCCCCAAGCAATGCATTCATATATCTGTAACGCCCATATTCATATGCCATTGCAAATGCCTGCCCTAAAAGGAGATTATCTTTGTATATCCCTTCAAGAGTTTTTTTGTAAATTTTATTACCTGTAAAAGCTACAGAAACTGCACCTACATGCGATAAGGCGCCCTTTCTTATTGCATGATTGCAGAAAGAATAACCATCCTGAGTTGAACATGTTAAACATGCATCATTGAAAACAAGAGAATTTTCAAGATAAGGTATATCTGAAAAATATATGCCTGCCCAATTACTTCCACCGTGGTCCATGTAAATTATCATGTCTTTATTTTTCCATAATTCAGGCCATATATCTTGATATGATAACATGTCATTATCACAAAAAGGGTATTCTTCGCCATTAATGTCTGGATTTAATATACTGCAGTGTGAATTATAGCCAGCATCAGCAAATTTTGAATTCCAGTTGTTAGAGTTTTTCATCATATAATTAAAAGATGAAGCTAAAAATTCCATATTGTTTGTCTTTTCAATTTTATCTAAAAACAAGTCCCTTGCTAAATAAGAAGAAACATCAGACAATGTTATTCCCTGTATTCTCCCTACAGAAATATCAGGAAGGTTATCATCAAGATAAACATCAGCATATTCTGAACTATCTAAAGATCTGGATATATGGTAAGGAGCCCATGAAGAAGAATGTAACCACATAAATTCTTTTTCAGGTATTGCAGACGGCGGTCCAAATATGGTTAAAAAACCAGATATATAATATTCATTCATTTCTCTGCCAATCCAAAAGAGATTATCTTGTGTTAATACAGGCCATTCAATAATTTTTCCTGACATTAGAATGTTCTTATCTCCTGTTTCAATATCATATATGCCAACCACTGTACTAATACATGTATCATACATACAGTAATCTCCATCTCCACAATCTTCATCTTCATTACACTGATTTTTTGAGTATAGGCAATACCTACATTCAGTATCTTCATTACAGCTCAAATAAGGTCGGCCCCAACAATATTTTTCTCCAGCATCTTTTTCAATCCATAAAACTTTATTATTATTAATTTGGGGATTTAATTCATATCTTTGAGTTACATTATCACTTATCATAATCTTGTCTTTTGTGTTTATATCATAAAGATAAAGTTTTGATGTGTAATAGTAATTAAAGTAATTTGTTTCTGTCCAGATAATCTTATCATTGCTTATCTTGAATGTATCTATTAAAGAGTTATCTATGATATCCTCGGTTGCAGTGTCAATATCATAGATTTTCAAACCATTGCTAAATCTCCATATTACCTTATTATTTGAAATATCTATTCTATTTATATAATCCTCAACAGCAATAATATCTTCGTTTCCATTACTTATGTCATAATGATGAAGCTCAGTTTTCTTTATACACCAGTTATTCCCGCACCAACCACCATCACAATCATCTCTATTCTCACATGGTCTTCCATCATAACAATACTTATCTTTGCAGTCTTCATCCAGTGAGCATGATTCTCCAGAGGTCTGACAAATGCCTTCCTCTTCCTTTTCAGTCCAGATTATATGGTTAGAATCAATTCCTATACTATTTATATAATCATTAATTTTTGTTATATGGGTTTTATGGCCTGTGTTTAAGTCATAAAGTCCTAAATTAGATTTTGTATAATCCTGGCAAAACTCCAAATATATCATATTGCTTCCTGAGACTTCATAATCAAAAATCATATTTTCACTATCTAAATCCAGTTTTGTTATCTCCCCTGTTCTTATGTTATAATCATAAAATCCATTGCTTGTGAATATTAAATGCTCATCTGAAGCTTTCAAAGTAGAATATGATTCAGTATTTACAACTTCTTCTTCCTTCAATGTATTCATATTTTTTTTGTATATTTTTCTTGTTGGATTTTCGAAATTGTTTGTTTTTAAACCAGAGGGATTGTTTATTATATTGGGCATATACTCATCAATTTTTTGATTTATTTGAGAATTTATATCCTTATAATCTCCGCTTACACTTGTTATTAATTCATGCTTTGCTCCTGCAAGTATTGGCGCAGCCATTGATGTCTTTGAATAAAGTTTCATTATAGTTGATGATAACTTCTCAGGTTCAAATAATTCCCTTACATCAGTGTTAATATCATCTGGATTAACTATCATCAGCTTGTCTGTGCTTGTTTTGCCAACATATTTCTGTTGCAATTGTTCTAGGTTATATTGCTCATTACAATCTATTCCCATTGGATCTGCATTGCCAATGCAGATAATATTCTTATTTGAAAAACTAGTTTCTAAATCAAGTCCTGTTCCCTGGATTATTAAAGGAGCATTGATTAAAGAAGCATATGTTGAGGCAAGCAGAGCTAGTTCATAATCATCTTCCACATAAACAACATCCTTGTATGATTTCCAATAAGATAAATAATCCTTTGATGTAATTGAGCCTATTTGTTCTAATAACAAACCAGCTCCAAGCTCTGGCTCTGCAACAAGAAGGTTTGCCAGTTCTTGTGGTGTATCTCCTATAACAGTTAATTCATCAGGAGGATACTGCTGCATGAAATAAATTATTGAATCTGCATCAAAACCCTGCAATGGAATGCTCTCTGATTTATTAAATATTACAGTTATACCAACCTGCATTGATTCTCCTGGCTGAAGCTTAACCTTAGGTAATGAGGCTTTATCTACCTGGGACAAAAACTGCCAATAAGGAACCCTGTATAATTTACCAAGAGATGCAGGATCAGCCCAACTTCCACCCAGAGTATAATCCTCACCGCTAAAATCAACATAGATATTACCAATATTTTTTATGGAGATAGTATAAGTGAGGGATTCATCAACTTTAATACTATCCTCATTAAGTATAACCTCTGGTATGCAAAGCCCATACAATTCATCAGGAGCATACACACAGTTTCCTGTTACTGAAAAACCTTCAAAATAGGGTGTATAAAGTTTGTAGCTATTTATCTTAAAATCATTTTCTTCTATTTTTTTAAATGTTAGATTGTTTATTCCATTTATCAGGAGGTTTTTTTCATTACCCCAAAATGCACCCCTTATCCAATATTTTTCTCCATCCCACATTATACTCTCCCTAATATTCCCCCTGTAATCAGTCAAATTAATCCCATTGAAAAAGATATCATAATAAGGGTATCCTATATACACCCCTTCTGGTGGTTTATCCTGTTCTTCATTTGGGTTATATACTATCAACTCCAAATCTCCTCTTGGTACCCCCTTTTTCATCTTCTCATATTTATCTCCGGATATATCAAAGTAGATTGTGAAATCATCAGATTCAGACTCAACATCTCCTTCTGCAAGGGTGTTATCCTTAAAGTTCCAAGATAATGGAAGCCAGGTATGCTCCCTAAACTCTTTTTCATCAATATCCATTGAATTATCAAATTCCTCTTCATGATAAATCAGAGTTGGATATATGCAGACATTATCTGGAGTTCCTGTTCCTCTTTGGCATTCTTCTTCACTGCCTGTCCAGGTTGTTACAGGAACCAAAGGCAAAACATCTTTCCAGTCCTTGTCTGATATTAAGAAAGCTTCCTTATTAGAATATAATGACAAGTCTTTTTTGTTTTCTGTTGCAATATGCTCTTTGCATGAGCCGTCTTCCTGGCATTCTTCTTGTTCGGGGCATCCGCACTTTTGGCAATTTTTTATTAGGGTTCCATTGCCACCATAGGTCATATCACTATTATCACAATAATAAGGCTTGGTTGAAGAACACTCCCCAAATAATGTGCCATCTGAGCATTTATCAGCTTCGTCACCCAGAACAAAACTCTGAACCCTGCTCCATTCAGTGTCTTTTACTGCATAATAAAACTTTTTAGATGGATTAATGGCAAAACCCAAGCCTATTGTAAAGGTTTTTGAGTTGGTTTTAGCCCATGCATAGCCCTCATCCTGACCAATATTCTCATCTTTTCTTATATTAATCCAGAATGGGGGATTTCCTTCATATGTAATTGTCACATTGTTTCCATCAACAGAGTGATGGACATCTGAGATTGAAGAAACAAAAGGAACCAATAAGATAACTATTGAAAATAATACTAAAACCTCTTTTAATTTCATTTTATATAAATCTAATAATGTAAGTATATAAAATTATCTATTTGAAATTTACCAACACACCACAGCATCGACTAACCAAAAGCTATTTAAATAAACAATATTTCAAACTTTTAATTAAGATTTTTATAAAATTATAAAAAAGAGTGAGTTAATGACAAGGATTAATAAGATTATAATCAGGGGATTTAAATCGTTTGCAAAAAGAACAGAGCTTGTTTTTAGCAATAATTTTAACTGTATTCTTGGTCCAAATGGCTCTGGCAAATCAAATGTAATGGATGCACTCTGCTTTGTTCTTGGAAGAATGAGCTCAAAAAGCCTAAGGGCTGAAAAGTCTGCAAACCTTATTTATAATGGCGGGAAAAAAGGTATCCCTGCTAAAAACGGAGAGGTAAGCATCTATTTTGATAACTCTAAAAAGATATTTCCATCTGATGAAGGGGAAATAAAGATTACAAGGATTGTAAAGCAGACAGGCCAGAGTGTTTATAAAATAAATGATGAGAGAAGAACAAGGCAGCAGGTTCTTGATATGATGTCTGTTGCAGCAGTTGATCCAGAAGGCTATAACATAATCCTGCAGGGGGATATAAACAAGTTTGTTGAAATGTCTCCTGAGCAGCGCAGGTTAATAGTCGAGGAAATAGCAGGCATCTCAATATATGAGGACAAGAAGAAAAAGGCATTGAATGAGCTTGATAAGGTTGAGGGCAAATTAAATGAAGCTGACATAATACTTGCGGAAAGGCAGACATACTTAAAGGAATTAAAGTCAGAACGTGACCAGGCTTTAAAGTACAAAAATATGAATGACAACATAAAGCAGAACAAGGCAACTTTCCTTAATATTCAGATAATAAAAAAAGAAGAAGAGCAAAAAAAGTTTGAAGATAATATTAAAAATTGCAATAAAAAAATAGCAAAGGTTCTGGATGAAATAACTGCCTTAAAAAAAACAGTTAGTGAGAAGAGGGATGATATAAAAAAGATAACAAGCGATATTGAGGAAAAGGGGGAAAAAGAGCAGATTGATATGCAGAAAAAGGTTGAGCAGTTAAGGGTTAATATTGAAACAAACAAAACAAGACTAGCCATATGCGAGAATGAGCTTGTAAAGATTGATTCGAGGAAAGACCAGCTGCAAAAAGACCTTAGAGAGATTCATGAAAAGATTGACAGCCTGATATCAGAAATATCAAAGCTGGAAAAAATAAAAAAAGGCAAAAATAATGATGTTTTAGAACTTGAGAACTCTATCAAGAATTTCAAGAAAAAACACAGGGTAAGCAACCTGGATGAGATTGAAAAAGAGATTGAGGAAGTTGAAAAGCAGGAGGAAGAAGGGCAAAGAGAAATACAGATTCTCAGGGAAAAACAGCAGGAACTTCTAAGGGAAAAGGACAAGATTGAATACCAAATTCAGAATATTGATGCTGCAATGCAGAAGGTCCTTGACGTTGAGAAAGAAAGCAAGGAGGATATGGAAAACCTAAATGAAAAGAAAAATGACTTCAAGAAAAAAACCCTCGAGCTTAACAAGCTCTTAAATGAGGATTCATCACTTGCAGCCCAACTGGCAAAATCAAAGGATAATCTCCTATCAGCAAAAGGGGAGCTTGAAAAATTAAAAGTAAAAAATATTGGAATAACAGAAAAAGCATCAGCAAACATTGCTGTTAAAAGCATTCTTGATCAGAAACAAAACATCAAAGGGATTCATGGTACTGTTGCCGGATTAGGCCATGTGTCTGCAAAATATTCCCTGGCTTTAGAGGTTGCAGCCGGCTTAAGAATACAAAGTATAATAGTTGAGGATGACAAGGTTGCTGAAACCTGCATAAAGTATCTTAAGGACAATAGGCTTGGGGTTGCAAATTTCCTGCCATTAAACAAGATAAAAGGAGCAACACCTGATAATGAAGTGAAAAAAGCATTGTCCTCAAATGGGGTCCATAATTTAGCAATTGATCTTGTTTCATTTGACAGCAAATTCAAAAATGCTTTTTCTTATGTCTTTGGAAAAACAATTGTTGTTGACAATATAAATGTTGCAAGGCGCTTGGGCATAGGAAGCCACAGGATGGTCACCCTTGAAGGTGATTTGATTGAAACAAGCGGCTCAATGCGCGGCGGTTACAGAAAAAAATCAAGAGTAAGTTTCCAGCAGGAAGATTTCACAAAAGATCTCCAAGAGTGCGAGAAAAAAGTGAATGAGCTTCAGGAAGTTTTTGACATGCTTCAGCGCCGCAGGTCAGAGGTTGAAGAAAATATCATTAAGTTAAGAAATAAAAAATCAGCTCTTGAAGGTGAGATAATAAAATTAGAAAAAGGCCTTCATCTTGAAACAGGAGATACAGAAGCCTCAAAAAAACAAAAAGATGCCTTAAAAGAAAAATTAAAGGAAGTTGATAAGCAGATAACTAACACAGAGAAAAATATAGAAGGAAGCAACAAAAAGCTGGCATCAATAAAAACAAAAAAACAAGAGATGAGAATAAAAATCAGCGGATTGAGAAACCCAACACTGCTTGCTGAACTTAATACATTTGAGGATAAAAAGCAGGAGATAAAGAATGAGATTCTTGAGATTGACTCAAAGATAAGCAGCATTAATACACAGATAAATGACATATTGAAAAGAGATGAAGAAAATATAGGGAGAATACTCAAAGAGCAGGAAAAGGAAAAGAAAGATTTCTCAGCAGAGCTTGAGCAGATAAAAGAAAGAATAAAAAAACAGAAAGAAGAGCTGATTAAAAAAGAAAAAATCCAGAAAGAGTTCAGGACAAAGTTTAAGGAATTGTTCAAGAAAAGGGATGGCATCAATAATGAAATATTAAAGACTGAAAGTGAGATAATGAACAAAGAGGACCAAAACCGCGGGACAGAAACAAGGATGAATAATCTCTCGATGAAAAATGTTGAGGTCAAGGCAGAGCTTGCAGGATTGGAAAAAGAGTTTGAGCAGTATGAGAATGTTGAACTGCTAAAAGAAAAAAGCGAGGAATCACTTAAGAGGGAAATAAACAGGTTTGAGGCACTTATCGGAGAGTTTGGTGCTGTAAACATGAGGGCTTTGGAAGTTTATGATAATATAGAGAAAGAATATAAAAAACTGCTTGAGAAAAAAGAAGTGCTTGCAGCAGAGAAAAAAGATGTTATTGCAATGATAGATGAGGTTGAAAACAAGAAAAAGGAGCTTTTTATGGTAACCTTTAATGCAATTAATGAAAACTTCAAAAATATTTTTTCCAAGCTTACATCAAAGGGAATTGCATCTGTTGTATTGGAAAATGAGAAAGAGCCATTTGAAGGTGGCCTAAGAATCAAGGTCAAGATAACTGGCAAAAAATTCATGGACATACACTCATTATCTGGCGGAGAGAAAAGTTTAACAGCATTGGCATTTATATTTGCAATCCAGGATTATAAGCCAGCATTATTTTATGTGCTTGATGAAGTTGATGCTGCACTTGACAAGCATAATTCAGAAAAGCTTTCAAAACTTATCAGGAAATATTCTGAAAAAGCGCAGTATATTGTAATATCACACAATGACAGCACAATAACAGAGGCAGACACGCTTTATGGTGTTTCCATGGGCATCAATGGAGTCAGCAATGTTGTCAGCCTGAAGATATAATTTCTTTTAATGATCCACCTATTCCCTCGGTTGTTTTATCCCAGTCGTAGAATTCTATGATTGTTTTTCTTGCGTTTTCCCCTATTTTTGCCCTAAGTTTTTTGTCATCTAGCAAAACAGCTAGTTTTTTGGATAGCTCATAAGAGTTCTTCTTATTAAAGAAAAAGCCGTTATAGCTGTTTTTTATGTAATCCTTAATATAACCAACAGGTGTTGAAACAACCGCAATTCCGCATGACATTGCCTCCATTGTTGATAGGGATGATGTCTCTGTTAATGATGGCATCACATAGATATCCATTGCCTGCAAATATGGAACAATGTTATCAACAGATTCAATAACAATAATATCCTTTTTTGACTCAAGCATAATTCTTAGTTCCTGAACCCCTTTTCCTATGATTAATAATACAAGGCTATTATATGATTTTCTTAATCTAAGAAAAGCCCTGTAAAGTGTTACAAGATTCTTTTCTCTTCCAATTCTTCCAGAGAACCCAATAACAGTATTTTTAGGATTAATTCCTATTTTTTTCTTTGCAGCTTTTTTATCTTCTGGTGGATTGAATTTCAATGTGTCTGTTCCAAGATGAACTATTCTTTTTTTTGTTCTTATATTATGCCAGTTCAATATCTCTGCAACCTCTAATGATGGGACCATCAATAGGCAGCATTTGTTGTATAAACACCTTGTAACTACCTTGGTAAAAAAGCTTATTGATTTTCTAAAAGGATTCTTTTTTGATATGCTCTTTGAGAAAAGCTCCCATTCAATAGAGTGTATGTATGCTGCAACAGGTTTTTTGAAAAATCTTGCAGTTAGTATTGCAAGCATTCCTATTGGGCCGATTGTCTGTGTCCATACAATATCTGCCTGTTTCACAGCTTTTGTTATTTTTTTAATATTAAATTTAGCAGGAGTATAATCTCCTACATGTATTCTTGAAAGAGGTATCCTAGTAATGCTGATGTTTTTGAAATCTTTTAGTTTACCATTGAATTTTGGTGCTATAACTGTTATTTCATATTCATCTGAAAGTTTTGGAATGATCTCATTAAGAAACCTTGCAATGCCATCCCACCTTGGGAGAAAAGAATCTGTTGCTATCAAAAGTTTTTTCATTTTATCTTGTAAAATTTTTCTGCATACTTGCAGTCATTTTTCAATCCATTCATAAATGCATTTATATAAACTCCTAGGTAAGGAGGCAGCATTGCAAGAAATTGGCTCTTAAAGCAGTGAAGTGCCTTGAGTTTTATCCTGAATGTACTGCTTATATCAATGTAAACCTTTGGAAGATGCCTTTTCCTTATATTAACTGCATTCCATACATCAAATCCGAGAAGGTCACCTTTATAGTTAATCTCATCAAGGATTTCATTTACAATCTTGTAAACTGCCCTGTGGTCTTCATGCACATCATCAGGCACGTGGGTAAATATTCTTGAAGACTTCTTTTCCTTCAAAAGTTTTTTTACCTTGTCCTTAATATCCTTGTTCTTAACTTCTTCAAAGAATTTTCCTTCTTTAAGGCCAAAGAAAACAACGCCAGAGCCGCCAATGACTTTGTCTGCATTTTGTGCTTCCTTGACCCTTATCTCAGCACTAACCTTTTTTTTAAGCCAAACATGGGATGTTTCACCATAAGAGAAAATGATTGTAAAGATTTCCTTTCCTTCTTTTGCATATTTGGCCAGTGTTCCGCCCGGCCCAAGTATCTGGTCATCAGAATGGGCACATATAACAAATATAGATTCTTTCATACAATTAGATAAAAAGTGTTTATTAATTAAGTTTTCTATTTAGAATGATGGGGCGACGGGAATTTGAATCCCGGACACCATGATCTTCAGTCATGTGCTCTCTTGCCCAAA
>JAFCBX010000085.1 GCA_017610505.1 Methanosarcinales archaeon
AATCAAAATCATCCTGGTCAAAAGGGTCTTCTATTGAGATTATTGGGTACTTTTTTACAAGGCCTATATAATAATCAACCATTTCCATGCCAGTAAGCTTTTTTTCAATTACATATTTTCCATTCTTATAAAACTCGCTTGCCGCAGGGTCCAGTGCTATTCTTATATTTTTTTCATGACCTGATTTTTTAATAGCTTTTGTTATTAATTCTAAAGCATCAAATGCATTATTTATTCTAGGGGCAAAACCGCCTTCATCACCAACACCACTTGCACCATATTTTTTTGAAACTCCCCCATTAATTACATTGCAGAATGGAATGGGTATTGATGGTTTTCTTCCTGAAATTTTAGATATATACTGGTAAAGTGGTTCTTTCTTTAATATTGCTCCTGCCCTTAAATAAACCATGCTTGTAGCAAGCATTGCATTAGCACCAAGCCTCGTCTTGTTCTTTGTTCCATCTAATTTTATTATTTTTTCATCAATCTCTTTCTGCTTTGTAAGGCTAATTCCTTTCAATGCATCAGAAATCCTGCTTACATTCTTAACTGCTTTAAGAACACCCTTGCCATTATATCTTTTATCTTTATCTCTTAATTCCAATACCTCATATTTTCCTGTTGAAGCACCTGAGGCAACTATTGCCCTTATAATGTTATTATTCAGAACTATCTCAGCTTCGACTGTTGGATTGCCCCTTGAATCAAGAACCTCCCTTGCTCTTATACAGGCATTTTTTACCATAATAAACCTCTTTTTTAAAGAATTATACCTTGTAGTATAAATAATTTATCCTATATAGCTTAAGTCAAACTTGTTCTTTATCTTTTTCAATGCAGTCTGTTTTGAAACATCTGTTAGCCCTTTTGTTATTTTCATCATTTCTGATTCTGCTTCATCTATCTCTTTTTCAAGTTTTTTAATATCAACCTTTAGCTCTAATTTTTTGTCTAATATCTTAATTATTTCTTTTGCTCCCTTTATGCCTAAATAAAGCGGATGTCCAAGGGTTTCAGCTAAAAAGGATATTGCTTTTATGTTCCTTTTTTCTGCCATTCCTAATAAAAGGCCAGAAACGCCTATTATTGGCCCAACAACGCCATAAAGCTTGTCATCCAGTTTTATTCCCTTCTTGTATTTTTTTATAATTTCTTTTGAGTTGCCAGTGCAGTATATTTTTGGTTTTTTTGGAGCAGTTGCCAATCCTATTCCGCCAAGAGTTATTATTTCTTTTCCCTTAAATTTCTCAAAAATATCAAGAATTATCTCAACAAACTCATGAGATGCGACCTCATCAGTTGGCTGTATATCGCCTGCAAGCAGCAAAAGATCATTTCTCTTTCCTTTAAATTGTTTGTAATAAATGCTTATCTGGGGCAGGCTTACAAGATTTTTTTCATTTACAAAAACAGAATGAGGGAATGTATAAGAAAATATATCATAAAGCTTTTTTGCCTTTAACTCATCAATAATAAAATCAACAGAAACCTTTCCTACATTTCCTATTCCTGGCAGGCCTTCTATTAAAATTGGCTTTTTCAGCTTAGGCATTTTTTTGACTGTTTTTGTTATTTTCCATATCATTTTAATTATAACAATCCTTTTTTTATAAGATTTTCTTTCTTTACTTCGCGCCTGTACTTGCCATATTTATCTTCAGGAGTATATTTTGGAGGCTTTGGAGTAACTGATTTGCCACCACATTTACATTTTTCTTTTAATGTGTAATTTCCACAGGACATACACTTAAGTATATGCCTCATTTTTCCTCTCTCTCAAAAGAAGCCTCTGCATTATTCTTCTCAGCATACTGAATTATTGCTTCAGTAGAGTCTTTGAGTATTTTTTCAGCTGTTTTATAATCAGATGATTTAACTTTGATGCTGTACATTCCACCACCAACATATGATATCTTAATGTTTTTGTCCATTCCCTTTTTAATAGCATCTTTTATGATTTCAATACCATCAGGAGCATAACTTATCATTTTAATATTTCCTTTGATATTCACCTCAATAGGTTTGATTTTTTGTTCAATAACTTCTTTTAATTCTTTGGCAATTTCCTTTGGCATATTAACATCATCCAAACTAATCTTTTTTTCAGCTACATCTTCAAAACAAGGATACAATAAATCATATTTTATCAAAATATTATCACTAATTGTTTTATAAATTTCTTTTATATCTTTCTTGAGCTTTTTTGCAACAAACTCAATAATTTTCTCTGCTTTCTGCTCTTTCTTGATTTCATTTACCTTGGCTCTTCTCTGACCTTCATTAACCCTCCTCAATGATAAATCAATATACCCTCTCTCTTTGTTTATTCTCAGGACCTTGCATATAACAACCTTTCCTTCTTTTACATAATCATTTATATTCCTTATCCTTCCTGGGGAGACCTCTGATATGTGTATCATTCCGCTATGAGTATAATCATTTAGGTTAACAAATACAGAATTATACCTCACACTGGTTACAGTGCATAAAACAATCTCAGATTCCTCTGGAAATCCATGTTTCTTAAGTAGCATTTTAATTTATTCAAGAACCTCTAATATTCTTGACTTGATCTTTGCTTTTCCGCCCATAGGCTCTGCCAACACTTTGCCGCAGACAAGGCATTTTACAGTTGAGGATGATTTTCCAAATATTATCTGCTCATTTTTGCACTTTGGGCACCTTACCTTAATAAACTTTGATTTTGGTTCTTTAATTTCTACCATGTAACATCACTTTAATAATTTAATGAAAGAAATTGCTGATAATATATAAATCTTGTTAAAATATTTTATTCCACTAGTCTATGACTAATTGTTTATAATGGAATAAAATATGCTCAAGAGTGAGGAGGTCGAGTCCGCAGGGCGAGCATGCTGTCAGTCTGTGACTGATAGTGCCTCCGAGCTTTTGACACATAGAATTTATACAAACTCAACCCTTTTTGTTCTTACACCCTGCCTTTGAGTATGGATTTTTTTGCATTCCATACATTGGTATCTTAAGTCAGTCTTCTTTGTAGTTTTCTTGCCAGTCATCTTGAATTTTGAAATAGCTGGCTTTGAATACCTGCCTCTGCTTCCTGTTCCCCTAGCAAGGCCTCTTTTTTTAGCCCTATATTTAGAGCCTTTCTTAAGAGAGCTTGGGTTTTTCCTTTTTGTCTGACTAACTTTATGCTCAGTATGTTTTCTGCAATATGGGCAGTATCTTTTGGTTGTTTTTGGAATTTTCATCTTAAAATACCTGTTTAATACTCGTAGGAAAAGCAGGTTATATTTAAATCTTTATTTTTTTATTTCTTCTGCCCTGCCTTTCTTTATAAGAATATCAGCTATCTC
>JAFCBX010000086.1 GCA_017610505.1 Methanosarcinales archaeon
ACTTTCTAAAAAAATTTCTTTTGCAAAGCAAAAGACTATATGCCTGAAGAATGAACTCCCCCATTTTACCGTCGAGAAATGGAAATTCTATCGGACTTAACATTACAAACTGCTGTTAAATTCCCAGGAAGAAGTCGCTAAGTGGCCAAATTAAAATAGGTAAGGAAATAAACCATTTGGTATTTCATAAGGTTGTGAAGGTGGTGCTTGTTTCACAGGTCTTTTAAGGGGGTATTGTTTAACCAACTCCATCATTCCTTTAAAACTTTTCAAATTTTCTTCCACCTGTTTACACCTTTCACAGTCTTTCATTCTATCTTCAATTGTATTCATATATTTAGGATTGTAATCAATGTATATAAATTTTGCCACTTATCGATTGAGTATAACTTCCATTAAACACATTTTTGCTTGTTTAAACTTTTTTAGTTTTTTATGGAAGGCTTTGGAAAACAAAACTATACTTTTTTATATTAAACTATATTCTAATATTGGGAGTTAATAAAAGATAAAATGAAATTTGCACATATGGCTGATTGCCACATTGGCTCTTGGAGAGATCCTAAAAGCAATAAACATCTGCATTGAAAAGCAGGTTGATTTTGTCTTGATAGCAGGTGATTTATTTAATACAGCTCTGCCAGGCATTGATGCTTTAAAGGTTGTTGTTACAAAACTCAGGGAATTAAAAGACAGCAATATTCCGGTTTATGCAATACCTGGCTCGCATGATTTTTCTCCAAGCGGGAAAACAATAATTGATGTTCTTGAGAATGCAGGCCTGTTAATAAATGTGATGAAAGGAAAAATAATTGATGAAAAGCTTAATCTTAAATTTACTTTTGACAAAAAAACAGAAACAAAGATAACAGGCATATTCGGGAAAAAGGGAATGCTTGAAAAAAGCCATTATAAGTCTCTCTTAAAAAAAGAATTAGAACAGGAAAAAGGCTTTAAGATATTTATGTTTCACACAGCTTTAACTGAATTCAAGCCAGAAGAGCTTGATTCAATGGAATCACAGCCATTATCATTATTGCCAAAAAACTTTGATTACTATGCAGGTGGACATGTTCATTATGTATTTAATAAACAAGAGCCAGATTATGGAGTTGTAGCATATCCCGGGCCATTGTTTCCAAACAGCTTTAGCGAACTTGAAAAGCTTGAGAACGGAGGATTTTACATTGTTGAAAAAACAGACAATCTTAAGCTTAAATATGAGCCAATTGTTATCTATAATGTTTTTTCACTAGCCATTGACTGCAATAATAAAAGCCCTGAGCAGATAAGAGCAGAGCTTGAAGAAAGAATAAAAGGTAGGGAGTTTATTAACACAATTATCACAATAAGATTATCTGGCTGTTTAGATTCAGGAAAGCCATCTGACATAAACATAAAAGAAATATTCAGCAAACTTTATGACAGCAGTGCTTATTTTGTAATGAAAAACACATCTAAACTAACAACAAAAGAATTAGATAAAGTTAAGGCAAATACAAGCTCTGTTGAAGATGTTGAAGATTTATTGATAAAGGAAAGTTTGGGCAAGATAAAGGTTGATAATCTTAGTATTGAAGATGAAGAAAAACTTACAAAGCAGTTCATGGCAATATTAAGCAAGGAAAAACAAGAAGGTGAGCGTGTTGCTGGCTTTGAAAGAAGAATAAAAGAAGAGATTGAGAAAATCATTAAACTGGATTAAAACCATCATATAAAGTTTTATCACCTAATACCTTCATTTCTACTGATTTTTCAACACTTACAGCATAACCCTCCCCCACCAAAGAATTCAGTTTCTTTTCCTTTTCTTTTATGTAACTAATTTTTTCTGATCCCTTTATTTCATCAGGAATATTTAGTTTAATACTATATGTGTTTATTGGTTTAATTCCCATTTTTATTGTAAATCCTATTTCTTCAAGTTGCTGTTTCATTGAATCCTTGCCAAAGTATTCTGGCTTAACCTTTATATTATACAAATCCTTAACAAAGCTTCCAATATCATTATTTTGTTCTTCTTCCATTTTTCACCAGATTATTTTCCAGGCTATTTTTCCCATATTTTTTAAAGTATTATTATGCTTTTTTTTAAGAATTTTATTTATTTTCCCCCTATGATAAGCACTATTTAACATATTATCTGCCCTTACAAGCCCTGCACCAAACACCCAACTGTTGTCATATGGCTCACTTGATTCAAGCCTTTTAGCTGTTTCATACATTATTTCCTCAGCAAGGTTTGGCTTTCTTGCCTTTGATATCATAAGCCCTAAAGCTCCTGAAATATGTGGTTGTGACATTGATGTTCCATCCCATACCCTATACTCCCCTCCAGGGTAGCAGGAATAAATCATCACGCCGGGTGCAGAGATATCATTTGTTTCCCATATATTGCTAAAGCTGGCATGCTCATTCTCCCTGTCAACAGCTGCAACTGCAATTACATAATCACCAAAAGCAGCAGGATAATTCGGTCCATAACCATTATTTCCAGCAGCTGCAACAAGCAATACATTATTCTGTGATGCAAGCCTGCATATATCTTCAAGCGCCCTTGAAGCTGTTGGTCCACCAAGGCTCATACCTGCAATGTCCATATTATTAAGCATTGCCCACTCAATTCCAGCTGCCACAGTCATGTCTGATCCAGACCCGTTTTCATCAAGAACCCTTACAGCATATAATGTTGCGTCTGGTGCAACCCCACAGTTTTTTCCAGCTGTTGTTCCTGCAACATGAGTGCCATGCCCATTTTCATCCATTGGATTTTCATCATCCTTGATAAAGTCATGCCCTTTTTTTCTTGTAAAGTTTGAGCTTAGCTCTGGATGGGTATAATCAACGCCAGTATCAATTATTGCTATTTTTGCTCCCTTGCCTCTTGATGATTCATGTGCCTTATAAGCGCCTATGTTTTCAAGGTTCCATAAATTTTCTTTTGATTTAAAATAAGCCCTTGAATTCTTTTTTGTTGGAATAATTGAAAACTTGTTTGACAAGTCAACAGATTTCATTGCATTGAGGGAATATCTAAAGCTTTTTTCAAAGATTCTGCTAACATCTTTTCTATAGATTTTATTAGATATCTGCTCTGCATCCTCGCCTGTGCAGATAATGCCTATATAAGGAATAGTTTTGAAGATATGGCTAATTTTTCCTAATCTTCCAAGCTGTTTTGCTGCTTTTTCTTTGACTTTCCTGCTGTTTTCTGTTTCAATTATAATCTCCAAAGGGTTTTTGTCTTTTTTGCTTTGAAATATCCTACTTAATAGAACCTCTTTTCTCTGCACTCTTAAGTCTCTTCTATATTTGTTTAAATTCATATAATATCATAAAGAATTATTTTTAATAATGGTTTACTAGTTTTTTTCGTGAGATTATCGTCTTTAAAAAATATTTTTCTGTTAAATTAAAAAACATTCAACCAAAACCTTAATAAACTTCCAGGAATTGTTATTAATCATGATTCCATGGATAAGAAAATACCAGCCAAAAAATGCAAGTGAAATTAGAGGCCATGACAAAGCACTCCTAGAACTAAAAAACTTTATTCTTAATTTTAAAAAAAAAAAAAAAAAAGCTACCTTGATATACGGTTCATCAGGAGTTGGAAAAACATGCTCTGCTTATGCCATTGCAAATGATTT
>JAFCBX010000087.1 GCA_017610505.1 Methanosarcinales archaeon
TTCACTTTTGCCTTGCTTTTTTTCACAATTTCTGCCAGATTATCTTTCATTTAATCACCCCATATTTGCTATTTTACAGTAAGTATAACTACTATATAAATCTTTCTATTTTGTTGTTACATATTGGTAGTAAAACTAATAGAAATATAGCTTATTTCTTTGCTTTTTTCTCTTTTGTATATGGAAATCTCATGAATTTTTTGCATTCAAGGCAATAATAAACAACCTTTTTGTTGTGAAGCCTTACCCTACAATTGACATTTGGCATTAAGAACTTGTAGCAGTGCTTGCAGAACTGCTTTTGCAGTTCAGAGGGAATCCTAACCTTATACTTCATGGCTATCTTTCTTGCAAGCTCAACATACCTGTTTGAAAGCTCTTTATCTTCCTTAAAAACTTCCTTGGCCTCTTTAAAAAGAGTTTTAATCCTTTCAAGAGCAATTGCTTTCTGGCTTGCAGACTTTTCCTTATATTTCCTCATGAGCTAAAAAAACATAAAAGAATATATAACCTTTTTGATTAAATTAGGGTTATAACTCTTTTACAGTTTCTTTTAATGCTTCTGTAATTGGCGTTAATCTGTAATTCAAATCTTTTTTGGCTTTATCTGAATTAACAAAAAAACAATAATCCATTATTCTAAGACTTTCTCTTGTAATTAGTGAAGGAACAACTAATGGAGCTATGTAATTAACAATTTGGGGGATTTTCATTGTCTTCTCTGTTCCTAGTGCTTTCTTTGCTTCTTTAATCAGTTGGTTAAATAAAAGATTGTGGCCTCCAAGATTATATATCTCAACCTTATCCTGTTTTTTCCTGTCAGGATTAGTAATTCTTTTTAGTGCCTGAACATAGGATTTCGCTACATCATCTACATATACAAAACTTGCTCCCCCTCTGAAATAAGGTTCAAATCCTTTTTTTAAAAAACCTAAAAGCTTTGTTGTAGAGGTTTTTCCAGGGCCAATAAGTGAGCTTGGCCTTCTTTAACCTCCCTTTCTGCAATGTATTTTGTTGTAAAATAAGCAGAATTTAAGTTTCTAATCTCTTCAAAGACTGGTAATTGCTCTTCCACACTTCCATTTGGGTTGTTTGAAATCCCTAAAACAGCTGCAGAACTTGTATAAATTAATTTTTTATTTAGTTTGATGCAACTACCAACAATATTCACTGTTCCACCAACATGAAGCCTTTGTAAAAGATTTGCATCTTTTGGATTATAGCTTACTTTGCCGGCACAATTGATAACAACATCAGATTCTTTAATAGCTTTTTCAAGGGCACTTATCTCTTTTGTAATATCACATTTATAGGATTTTAGTTTTTCCTTTCCTTTATCTACACTTCTTGACAATATGCTAACTTCATAACCCTCTCTTTCAAGGTAATCAGCAACCCTGCTTCCAAGAAAACCTGTTCCACCTGTTACAAGAATCTTTTTATTTTCAGACATAAGAAATATAATATTAAATTTCTTTAAAAATGTGTCTATTATTTAATGGTAATAGTTTGAAAGAATATTTATTAAACCCCTCTTTTGATATAGCTTGTGTGCAATAGCTTATGTGCTTTCTCACTCAAAGGCCTTCCCAAGAATTCCTCATAAAGCTGGATTATTGCAGGGTTTTCATGAGACTTTCTTATTTTTTTGTTTTTATCATTAAGGTAAAGGGCCTGCATTCTCTTCTCAACAATCTCTCTATTAGTTGGCTTTGGCTGGCCACCCCCTGCAATACAGCCGCCAGGGCAGGCCATGACTTCGATAAAGTCATATTTGCATTTCTTGTTCTTTATCTGTTCTAAAATCTCTTTTGCATTATGTAGCCCATTTACAACAGCAAAATTAATTGTTTTGTTATTAATAATTATGCAACCTTCCTTGAAATCATTCATGCCCCTTATCTGGTTGAACTCAAGCATCTCAAGTTTTTTTCCAGTTGCTGTTTCATAAGCTGTTCTTAACGCAGCTTCCATTACACCACCGCTTGCTCCAAAGATAGTTCCAGCACCAGATGACAAGCCTAATGGTTTGTCAAACTCTTCATCTTTTAATTTATTGAAATTTATTCCCTTACTTTTTATTAATCTTGCAAGCTCTCTTGTTGTGAGAACATAATCAACCTCTTTTTTCAGTTCTTTTCTCTGAATCTCAAACTTTTTTGCAGTACATGGCATTATGCTGACAACAACAAGGTCTTTTTTATTGATTTTATATTTCTCTTTATAGTAACTCTTTGCAATTGCCCCAAACATATCATGAGGGCTCTTGCATGTTGAAACATGCTTTAAAAGCTCTGGATAGAAATGCTCAATATATTTTATCCACCCTGGACAGCATGATGTAATCATTGGCAGGTTTTTGTTTTCTTTTAATCTTTCAAGCAGCTCAGCTGCCTCTTCTGTTATGGTTAAATCAGCACCAAACTGTGTGTCAAAGATTTTTTTAAATCCAATCTTTCTTAAGCTTGAAACCATTTTTCCAGTAACAAGGGTTCCAGCTGGTAAGTCAAACTCCTCTCCTAAAGATGCCCTCACAGCAGGAGCTGTCTGCACAACAACATGTTTTTTTGTTTTCAAGGCTTTTAGAACATTTTTAGTATCATCTTTTTCATAAATAGCATCAACAGGGCATGCCAGAAGGCACTGGCCGCAGTTAACACAAACAGAATCATCTAATTTATTTTCATAGGCAGGGGTTACCTTTGTATGATAACTTCTGTATGCAAAATCAATTGCATTAACATTCTGCATCTGGCATGCCTGAACACATCTTCCGCATAGGATGCATTTATTATTGTCTGTGATAATTGCTGTTCCCTTATCAATAATATATCCCTTCTTATGGTTGTTAAACCTTACCTGCCTTATTCCAACATCTTTTGCTATCTTAAACAACTCATGTTCTTTACCCTCTTTAAAATATGCCTTTTTATGCTTTGACATAAGAAGCTCTGTGTTTATTTTTCTTGCCTCAAGAACTCTTTTTGATTCTGTATTTACTATCATGCCTTCTTCTACTTTTGTTGAGCATGATGGCAATAGCTTGTTATTTACCTCAACAACACATATCCTGCATACAGATTTTGGCTCAAAACCCTCTTGATAACAGAGGGTTGGAATCTCAATATTATTTTCCTTTGCCACTTCAAGTATTGTTTTATCACCTTGACATTCAATTTCTTTATTGTTTATTGTGATTTTCATTTTAGCTTATCTGTAAATTCGTTTCTAAAATATTTTAAGGCTGTTGTTAGGTGGTTAGTGGATGATTGGCCTAATCCACATAAAGATGTTGAGGCTATAACCCTGCAAAGCTCTTCTAACAATTCTAAATCTCCTTTTGTCGCTTTTTTTAATGATATTTTTTCCAATAGCTCTAAAACCCTCATTGTTCCTTCCCTGCATGGTGTGCATTTTCCGCAGCTTTCATATTCAAAGAATTTTGCAATATTTGTTGCAATATCTACAATGTCCTGCTTTTCATCAACAGCTATAATTGTGCATGAGCCAAGCATTGCTCCTTTTTCTTTTATTGAATCAGGGTTTAGTTTAGTATCAGCATAAGGAATACATCCTCCTGCACATCCAAAATAAACAGCCTTAATCTTATTTTTTGGCTTTCCCAAGGTGATTAATTCCTTTAATGAAGTTCCTGATCCAAGCTCATAAACACCTGGCTTTGTAACATTTCCTGATAAGGAAAAAAGCCTTAGATTGTTGTTCCATTTTTTATCCAGAATAATTAAAGGAATATTTGCCAGTGTTTCAACATTATTTATTAGAGTTGGCTTGTTAAAAAGCCCCTTATTAGCTGGAAAAGGCGGCTTTATTCTTGGATTTCCTCTATTGCCTTCAATGGACTCAATTATAGCTGTCTCATCACCACAAATATAAGCTCCTGCTCCTGAAATAATCTCAATATCAAAATATATTTTTAATTTATCTGCTATTTTCTTTGCATTATTGATAACTTTTTGCAGCTTGTTTTTTAGATAAGAAACCTTTGTTTGAGCCAACTGCATAGCCAGCTATTATCATTCCCTCTATTATACTGTTAGGGTTTTTTTCAAGGATTAGCTTGTCTTTAAATGTTCCTGGCTCACCCTCATCAGCATTAGCTATAATATATTTCTCGCCTTTAGCGTTTCTCGTGAACTCAAGCTTAAGCCCTGTCGGGAAATCAGCACCGCCGTGGCCAGTAAGCCCTGATTTCTTTATTAGCTCAATTACTTCCTTAGGCCTCATTTTAGCTATTTTGCTTAATGCCTTGAAGTTGGAGTTTTTCAGTATTTGCATTTTAGTTTATTTTTTAATTTCATTTATTTTTAATTTTATTCAGGTTTTTCATTTTAAGCCAGAGATTATTTTCTTAATTTTTTTCTCATCAAGATTGCCATAAACTTTATTATTAATTATCATAGCAGGAGCTTTGTCACAGCAGCCAATGCATGAAACAATCTCTAAAGAAAATTTTTTGTCTTTTGTTGTTTCTCCTGATTTTATTTTCAATAATGATTCAAGAAACTCAATTAATTTTAATGAGCCATTAAGATAGCATGAAGGGCTGTTGCAG
>JAFCBX010000088.1 GCA_017610505.1 Methanosarcinales archaeon
GCCTCGAGATACATGGCTATATCAACGTAGAGAATAAAACCAAATTGTTCTGCAACTGCTCTATTGAGGAGGATGCAAAGCCAAACACAAATATCTGCCCTATATGCACTGCAATGCCTGGCTCAAAGCCAATGCTTCCAAACAAGCAGGCCGTAGATAAGATAATTGCAATAGCTTTAATGCTTGGATGCAAAATAAACAAAAGATTATTATTCCAGAGAAAGCATTATTCTTGGCCAGACCTTCCTGCTGGCTATCAGAAAACAATGTCTGGCTCTTATTCTGTTCCAGTTGGGGAGAATGGAAAATTTCTTGGAATAGGAATTGAAGATGTCCATCTTGAGGAAGACCCTGCAAAATGGGACCCTTTAACAGGAAATGTTGATTACAATCGTTCTGGTTTTCCACTTGTTGAGATAGTTACAAAGCCAGACTTTAAATCTTCAGGGCAAGTCAGGGAATGGCTCAAAAGCTTAATAACAACCCTTGGTTACATAAAGGCAATTGATAAAAATGCAGGAGTAAAGGCAGACACAAATGTTTCTATTAGTCCAAAATTTAACAGGGTTGAGGTAAAAAATGTAAATTCCTTCAAAAACATTGTAAAGACAATTGAATATGAGATACTAAGGCAGAAAGGAGAAATTAGTGAAGGCAAGACAATAAAGCAGCAAACCAGGGCTTTTAATGAAAAGCACGGAACAACTGTTTTTATGAGATTAAAGGAAACAGCAGCAGACTATATGTTTATTCCAGAGCCTGATCTTCCTGTGATTAAACTAACTGACAACTATATTAAAAAAATAAAAGATAAACTTCCTGAAAGACCCGATGAAAAAATAAAAAGATTTTTAACTCAATATAAGATTAAGAAAGAGGATGCATTTGTCATTTGCTCTGATATACTGCTTTCTGTGTTGTTTGAGAAAACAGCCAGGAAAATAAATCCATTGCTCGCAGCAAGATTGCTGAGGTTTGAGCTTTTAAGGGTTTTGAATTATAACAAGAAAGAGCTTTCTGAAACAGAAATAAATGAAAAACATATTATTGATTTATTAAAATTAGTTGAAGATAAAAAAATAACAGAAACAACTGCACAGAAAATACTTGAAAACCTTGCTGAAAAGCCATTTGATGTAAATAAATATGTGAAAAAACATAAGTTAGGTGCTATTTCAGGTGTTGAAGAGCTTGAAAAAATATGCAAAGATGTTATAAAGCAGCATGAAAAGGTTGTTAATGATTATAAGAATGGAAGAAAAGAGGCACTTAACTTTTTGGTTGGGCAGGTCATGAGAGCTACTAAAGGAAAGGCCTCACCAAAAGAATTAAAAAAGATATTCACAAAGCTGATTAATTAAGATGAAAACCTACCAAGAACCTTTTTTGCATGAAAAAAATGCAAAAATAACAAACATTGAAGAAAAAGAGGGCTTTCTTTTAGTTGAGCTGGATGATACTATTTTTTATCCTGCTGGAGGAGGACAGCCCTGCGACACAGGAATTATAAAAAACAATTATTTTGAGGGAAAGATTGTTGATGTTTCTAAAAAAGATGGCAAGATAATCCATAAGATTAAGGTTATTGATGGAACCTTAAAAGTAAATGATAATATTGTATGCGAGCACAGTATTAATAGAAGGCTCAGGCTTGTAAGAATGCATTCAGGTGAGCATGTTTTTATGGGAGCTTTGCTGAAAACAATAAAAGACATTAAGGTTGATAAAGTAAGATTAGATGAAAATGAATCCTCGCTTTTTGTAATCTGTGAAAATTTAACATGGGAGAAAATCTTTGAGGCAGAAAAACTTGCAAACAAAATTATAAAAGAAGATAGGGATATAATTGTTAAGGATGTAACAAAAGAAGAAGCAGCAAAAATCCCCGGATTAAGGATAAAGCTTGACCGCATAAAAGACGAGAGAATAAGGATTGTTGAAGTAAAGGATCATGACATTGCAGCATGCGCAGGAACACATGCATTAAAGACAGGTTTTATTGGCAATTTTCTTGTAACAAAATTCAACCTTGTTAAAGGAACTTATGAAATAAGATTTAAGACAAATGTTTCTGAGGATTTATTTGAGCTTGCAAGAATTGCAAGAAAAACTGCCTCAATAATAAGGAAAGAGCCAAATCAGATTTCTGAGTTTGTTGAAAACTTAATGCAGGAGAATGAAAGGAAAACAGCTAAGCTGAGGGAACTAAGCGCAAATCTTGTAAAGGAATTCAAGCAGGAAAAAATTGGAGAAATTAATTTTGTTTACAACATCTTTGACGAGGTTGAGAAAAAACAGCTTATTGACCAGGCAGCATCTTTAAAAAAAGAAAAAACAGTTGTTTGCTTTTTGAACAAGCTTGGTGATAATGCCCAGATTATTTTAGTTGTTTCAGATGATTCAGGCATTAAGGCAAATGAGCTATTGAAAGAGGTTATGGATAAGTTTAATGGTCGCGGAGGAGGAAGAGATAACTTTGCAATGGGCTCATTGAAAACAGATTTCTCTGAAAAGGCACTTGAAACCATTAAAGAGCTAATTAAAACTTAAGAATTTATTTGGAGTTCTTTATGTAAACTTTTCATTCTTTTTTTCTTTATTCCAGTCTCTGTTCTTATTATAATCTAATTTCTTCAAAATTGCATCTTCCAATGAAAAATTATTTTCTAAAGAAACCTGATTTAAAGAATACGCTAAATCTACTAGTTTATCTTTGAAAACATCAATTTTTTTATGGCGATAGCTTTCCCAGGCATCTGATGTTATTTTATGAAGCCTGGCTATTTTTCCGTCTAGTGAGACTGAGGAAATATAATCTGAATCAAAATCAGAATTTTGAGAAAAATCAATGGCATAAATTCCACCCAAATGCAGGGTTCTTTGAAGTACATCACCTAATTCTTCATAAAAACCGTCTTTACCACCCAAATTATTAGACAGATAAGCTTCATAAGCTTCAGATATTTCAGAATGAATAAGAACCATCTTTTCAGACACAATTATGTCACTAGATTTAGTACCAAAACCCTTTTCTTCTGCTTGTTTCATAACAAGCTTCTTTAAATTTTCATAATCCATATTAAGAATAAATAATATACTCATTTATATAATTTACGAACTCCAAAGAATCCTGATGTTAGTTGCAATT
>JAFCBX010000089.1 GCA_017610505.1 Methanosarcinales archaeon
ATATTGCCAACAGCATACAAATCTATTTAAATATTTTGATAGTACTAGATATATTAATCAACAGGGGGTTTATTTATAAATGAGAGTTTTATTGGCTAATCCGCCGTGGTCTGTGAATAGAATAAAGGGAGTTAGGGCTGGAAGCAGATGGCCCCACTTAAAAATACCGGAAGAAGAGGATTATATGCCATTCCCGTTCTTCTTAGCTTATGCTGCATCCCTGCTTAAAAAGAAAGGGATTGAGGTTTTGCTCATAGATGCTATTGCAGAGGGCATGAATGATAGAAAATTTTTAGGTAGAATTAAGGATTATAAACCAAATATTATCCTGCTTGAGGTATCAACTCCCTCTTTAGAGATAGATTTAGAATGGGCAAAAAAAATTAAAGAATTTGATAAGTCTATAAAGATTGCCCTTGCTGGATTAGATATGAGCATAAGAAACCCTAAATTTTTAGAAAAAAACAAATATATTGATTTTGTGCTTGTTGGAGAGTATGAATTCAGCTTATTGGGACTTGTTAGGTGCCTTAAAAACAAAGATAAGCTAAGCAAGGTTCTTGGATTAATTTATAGGAATAAAGATAGGGTTATAATAAACAAAAAAAGGCCTTTGCTTGATATAAATAAGCTGCCTTGGCCATTAAGAGAGCAACTTCCAATGCACAAATATCATGATTGCCCTGGTGGAATACCCCAGCCAAGTATTCAAGTGCTTGCATCAAGGGGCTGCCCATACCATTGCATCTTTTGTGCCTGGCCCCAGATAATGTATCACGGAAGCAATTACAGGGCAAGAGACCATTTTGATGTTGTTGATGAGATGGAATTTTTAGTAAGGAAGAAAGGCTTTAAATCAGTTTATTTTGATGATGATACCTTTAATCTAGGAAGAGAAAGAATGATGAGTATATGTAATGAAATTAAAAAAAGAAAACTGAAAGTGCCATGGGCAATAATGGCAAGGGCAGACTTAATGGATAAAGAGCTTCTTGATGAAATGAAATCTGCTGGGCTTTATGCAGTAAAATATGGCATTGAATCAGCAGTACAAAAACTCGTTGACAATGCGAACAAGGACCTTGATTTAAAAAAAGCAGAAGAGATGGTAAAATACACAAACAAAATTGGCATAAAAACACATCTTACTTTCATGTTCGGCCTTCCTGGAGAGACACATGAAACAATACAAAAAACAATAGATTTTGCTTTGAGGATGGATCCAGAATCAGTGCAGTTTTCAATAACAACTCCTTTCCCTGGAACAAGCTATTATAAGGATCTTGATAAAAGAGATATGCTTCTCTCAAAAAAATGGTCAGATTATGACGGCAATTTCAAAAGTGTTATTAAAACAAAAGAGTTAAGTGCAAAAGAATTAGAGGATGCAGTTAGAAAGGCTTATGATATATGGACAGAGCACCGTCAAGAAAAACTTAAGCATAAAGATAATTCTTTAATTACTCTTAAGAAATGTTTGAATGAACATGGATTAGAGTACACAACCAAAAAAATTGTATCTAAAGTTTTTAAAAAAAAGCAGGAACAAAAAAGGATTCCAAAGAAAAACCTTATTCTTAAAAATTTTTATGATAATCAGCTAGATCTCATTGGTGTCGTTGATGGGAAATATGCTTTTATATTTCCAAATCTTGTACAAATAGACTTAACAAATAATTGCAATAACAGCTGCATTGGGTGTTGGTGCAATTCACCTCTTCTAAAAGAAAAGAAAATTTCTAGAAAAGAGAAAGAAGAAACTCTGCCCTACACCAGAGTAATAAGCCTGATTGATGAATTAAGAAAAAATGGAACTAATGAAATTTATTTAGGAGGAGGAGGAGAACCATTCATGCATCCGAATATAATGGAAATTGTAGAGCATATAAAAAGAAATAATTTAGTTTGTCATATTAACACAAATTTTACATTAATTAATGAAGAGATTGCAAAAAAGCTTGTTGAGTTAAAAGTTGATCACATTGCAGTCAGCCTATGGGCAGGTGATGCTGAAACCTATGTTAAAACACATCCAAATCAGGTAAAGAAAACATTTTATCAAATGGAAAAAATTCTTAAACTAATTAAAAAACTAAAGCATAAACAAGGAAAAGAAAAACCACTAATCAAGATTTACAATGTTATCTCTAGCTTAAATTACAAAAACATAGAGAAAATGGCAGAATTTGCATACAGAACAGCAGATTCTGTTGAGTTTACAGTAATCGACGTTGTTGAGGGAAAAACAGATAGTTTATTGCTGAATGAAAAACAAAGAAAAGAACTTTTAAAAAAGAGTCTTGAATTAAAAGAAGAATATAAAGACAAAAAAAATTTTATTATTTTTCGCTTTGACCAGTTTATTAAAAGGATATCAAACCCATTGAGTGTTAAAGGGTTATATGATAAAAAAGCAGTTGATTCTATACCTTGTTATGTTGGTTGGACATTTTCAAGAATTCTTGCCAACGGTAATATTATCCCTTGCTTAAAGGCACATAAAAAACCAATGGGAAATATACTAAACAATGGTTTTAGTACTACATTTTTTTCTGAAAAGTACAATGAGTTTAGGTACAAGTCTAAGAATTTTAAAAAAAATAATTCTTATTTTAATTGTATTAACTGCTATAAGTCATGTGATGATTTAGGAAGAAATAATGAAATGAATGATATTATTAATTCATTAAATTCTGATGAGAAAGAAATGCTGAACCATGCAAGGGATTTAAGAACAATTAAAGGAACGATTGAATTCCTAAACAAAAAAGACATAAAAACAACTTATTACGAGAAAGAGAGAAAGAAGATTTTGGATAATATCTTAAATTGGGATATTAAAAGAACAGAAGAAAAAATTAGACAAGTTTACAAAGAAATAAACAAAAGAACTTATAGAATATAAAGATGAAGGCTAATAATATGAATATAGAATTTCCAAGATATATTATGATTCAAACAACATCTTATTGTAATGCGGATTGTATCATTTGCCCTTATGGCAGTTTGGTTAAAAAACAGCCTCAAGGGTTAATGGATTCAAAAACTTACAAGAAAATAATTGATAAAGCAAGCAATTATGATGTTAAAAGAATATTATTATACTTAATGAACGAG
>JAFCBX010000090.1 GCA_017610505.1 Methanosarcinales archaeon
GACAAGGGAAAGAAATGGGCAGGAATTGATGTTTTCTCAGGAAAATTAGTTGATTCATGGAAAGCAAATGTAATTGAGCCATTGAAGATAAAAACACAGGCAGTCAAATCAGCAAGCGAGTCTGCAATAATGATATTAAGAATAGATGATGTTATTGCAAGCACTGGCAGCAGTGGTGGTGGAATGCCTCCCGGAGGAATGCCTCAAATGCCTGGCGGCATGCCAGGTTATTAATTTTTTCTACAAATCCTCTTGAAAGCGAAATATTTATAAAGAATATTAGTTAAGACCTTATTAACACTATTATATACGAGATGGTGATATTATCATGATGAAAAATGAATACAAATTAATTCCTAAAAAAGAGATAACTAATCTGAAAAAAGAGGTTAAGGATTTGAAGAAAGCATCAATGCAAAGGAAAGTTAAAACAATGGAACCAATTTCCAGTAAAGGCCTTAAAGAATCAATGGACAATCTTTCTGAATCAATAAACGAACTTGTTAATCTCTTTACTGTTGCTAAGGAAATAGGTCAAGAAGGTAATCTTGAGGAGCCTAAACAAGATGAAACAAAACTTGAGCAGAACAAGGCAATAGCAGCAGGAATACTTGCTATTACACAGATTCTGAAAGAGTACCTTCCAAAGTTAGTGCATATTGCCAAAGAAACTCCAAAATACAAAATACTGAGAATAAAAAAAAATACTAAGCTAAATCCTTATAATCCAATGCAATCATCAACCGGAACAACAAGTGACTTCCCAGCATCAAATCCACCAATAAGTGGAGAAGAAGAAGACGTTTCACAAAACTAAGGAAATATTTTAACTGATATTAAGAATGGTAGTTCAACCAATTGATATTAATTTACCTGTATTAAACAAAGTATCCGGGCTTTTATGTAGTGCAAGTAATGAAATTAAACAAGGAAAAAATAAAGAAATATTAAACATAAAGACCATCATCAGGATAAAACAAAAAATCAAGATGCTTGAGTTGAGGTATGACTTATTAAAGAAATGGGGGAAAGGTGATACCCAATTAGAATTAATAAAACAGAAATTTGATGTAATAAAGCATAAAATGAGAAAAATAGAATTTTAATTCTTTATAAATCTTTTTTCATTACAGTGTTTCTGTTGTTTTCTTTTGCCCTTCTGCATGCCTCTGCAATAAGAGCTTTTACTTTCTCATTAAGGGCATCAGCAAACTCTCCGGAAACGTTGAGCTTTTTATCATTATATTTTGCAAATTCTTTTATCTTTGCCTTGATAACAACCATGTCTGTCATTTTACCACCTCAATTAATTTTTTTCTATTTTATTCATGCGTGAACCAAAAAACAAGCTTGTCTTTTTTAATACTGTCAAGTTTGCAGAAACCAAATCGCTCAAACTGAATAACTTCATTTATTTTTATGTTTTTAACAGATGGCTCTGCAATTCCTTTTACAATCTTTGCATCTGGCATAAGAACCTCAGTATTGATAAGCTTTTCATCCTTTGGAAGCCAGTGCATTATCCTTTCTCCTTTTTGCTTATATTTTTCAAGCTCTTTTGAATCAAAAACAAGCTGATTTGATTTCTTTTTGAAATTAAATGCATGCATAAGCCTGTAAAGCTTTCCTTCTTTCAACTCCTTAAAGTCATTTTTTGAAATATAAAATTTTTCATTTGTTTTCAGGTTTCTTGTCCCACTTCCCTCGTGCTCTGGATGAAGTTTTATCTTTATCTGCATTTCAGGTGCTCCTTTTATTATAATTTCTTTTTTGTCATCAATGAAAAAATACCTGTTTGAATTTGGATCAAGAATCTTTCTGTTTATTGATGATATAACAGTCCAGTCAATGTTTGTTGGGGTTTTTGACAAACCAACTTTTAATGCAAGCTCATAGAACATCTCAGGCAATATCCCTCTCCTTTTCAGTGCCCTTAATGTAACCAACCTTGGATCATCCCATCCAACTACCTTTTTTTCTTTAATCAGTTCTCTTATTTCTCTTCCCTGGGTTATTGCACCAACAACATTAAAGCGGCCATATTGTATTATCTCCTGCTTTTTAAAACCAAATAAATCCTTTATATAATCCTGAAGTTCTATTCTCATCTTGCCAAACTCAGAGCTTCTCAAGATATGGGTAATTCCGCAGAATTCCTCTTCAACAGAGTTTTCAAAGTCATACATTGGCCAAACAGGATACTTATTTTTCTGCCTGTAATGCTCTGCATAGATTATCCTGAATATCACAGGGTCCCTCATCACATGATTGTCTGATTTTAGATCAATCTTTAATCTTAAGACACACTTGCCCTCTTTGTATTTTCTGTCAAGCATGTTTTTCCATTCTTCAAGGTTCTTTTCAGCACTATTATTTCTGCACTCACATTCTTTTCCCTTATGCCTTAAATCCTGCATCTTTTCTCTGCTGCAGAAGCACACATAAGCTTTATTTCTTTTAATTAAATCCTCTGCAAGCTTATAGAACCTTGGCATGTCATCTGAAACATAAACAGTCTTGTCTGGCTTTATATTTAAATATTCAAGAACATCTTTTTTCATTGCATCAACATATTCCTGTTTTGATGCAGTTGGATTAGTATCCTCAAACCTTAAAACAGATTTTCCCTTGTATTTTTTAGCATAAAGATAATTTAACAGAAAGCTTAATGCATGGCCAATGTGGTTGTATTTAGAAGGCTCTGGAGGTATTCTTGTAACAACTTTTCCCATAACAGCATTTTTTAGTTCAGGCAGTTCTTTTTTCTCTGCTTTCTTTTTCTCAAGCATTTCAGGAGCAATCTTCTTTAACTTTAATATCTGCTCATCCAGTGAAAGCTTATTAACCTCTTTTACAGTCTTCTGAATTTCCTTGCTAAGCCCTCTTATTTTGCTTTTGAGACCAGGACCTTCATTTAGCAGCTTCCCTACAATAGCTCCAGGACTGGCCTTTCCATTGAACTTAACTGCATTCTGAAGTGTATATTTTAGTATAATCCCCTTTAGTTCCATATTTCATAAGAATTAAGGTTAATATATAAAGTTTTTGTGTAATTTTTTTATTGGTTAACCCAATATTTATAAACAACAACTTCTTTTAAATAATCATGCAA